>CAXBEL010000110.1:0-14424 GCA_963974735.1 uncultured Flavobacteriaceae bacterium
GTGGACACCCGGCTTTAAAAGCAGTTTCCCCACAAGCCTGTATTGGGGATTTCTTTTTTGATGATTTTCATCATAACGGTGCCTATTTATTGAGCTATTGGAGAGCAACAGCAGTTTTTGGTTATGAAAAAACAGAACCTGTAAAAGAAGCCTGGTATGAATTTCCAGAATTGGAGTCAGAAGATCAATATCAGTTTTTTTTGGATGCCGGACCTTTGACCAACCTGGATAAATATTACAAAGAAGACAATGTTTTCTGGCAACAATTAAAGGATCATCCTAACTATGATGAGTTTTGGAGGTCACGTGGGATCATTCAGTATTTAAAAGATATCAAACCAGCAGTGATGACAGTAGGTGGTTTTTTTGATGCCGAAGATTTATACGGTCCCTTCAATACCTATGAGACTATAGAAGAAAATAGTGATAACTATAATACTGTTGTTTTTGGCCCGTGGAGCCACGGAGATTGGGCGAGAACAAAAGAAAGACAGGCGATAGGAAATGTTTATTTTGGCGATTTTATATCAAGGGATTTTCAGCGTGATGTAGAAACCAAATTCTTTAATCATTTCCTTAAAAATGAAAGCGGTGACACAGGTTTGCCAGAAGCGTATATGTATAATACAGGATTGCGCGAATGGAAATCTTATGAAGCTTGGCCACCTAAAGCAACTAGTAAAAAGACTTTTTATCTTGGGGAAGATCAAAAGCTAACGGAACAGGCTGAGGCAGATTTTGAAAATTCTTTTGTGAGTGATCCTAAGAAACCGGTTCCTTATTCCGAAGATATTAAAATGGTATTTACACCACGTAAATACATGACAGATGATCAACGCTTTGCTGCGCGTCGTCCAGATGTATTGATTTTTGAAACCGATGTACTGGAAAATGATATGACTTTAACAGGTGAAATACTTGCAAAACTACAAGTATCCACTACAGGAACAGATGCAGATTGGGTTGTTAAATTGATAGATGTTTATCCAGCAGATGCGCCCGATTATGAAGAAACGCAGGAGTATTTAAAAATGGGCAATTATCATTTGATGGTAAGAAGCGAGGTGATGCGTGGGCGTTTTCGTGAAAGTTTTTCTGAGCCAAAACCATTCGAACCCACTACAAAAACTGCTGTAAATATTAAATTACAGGATATAAATCACACCTTTAAAAAAGGCCATAAAGTGCAGATTCAAGTGCAAAGCACTTGGTTTCCTCTTATAGATTTAAATCCGCAAACTTTCGTCCCTAATATTTTTAAAGCAGAAGAAGCTGATTTTAAGAAGCAAACACATACAGTTTATGGTGATTCTTCTATAGAGTTTTCTGTTTTAAATAACTAACCCCCTTTTATGAACAACCTTTTTAAACTTATATTTTTTATGATTTTTATAGTCACTATAGGCTGTAAAGAGAGTACTCAAGATAATTTTTCTGACGCAGACATTGAGGTTGAAAGCGATAAACTCAATGCCTGGTTGGATGAACAATTTGAACAGGATTTGGCTGAATCCCCGCAGAATCAGACGGCATTGGGGAGAAAAACCAATTATGATAAATGGAATGATATTTCCTCAGATAAAATGGCTGCTGATCTCAAACAAAATGAAGAGCGACTGGATTATCTGGAAAATGAATTTGCTAAAGAAGCATTAGACAGTTCTGCTGCATTGAGTTATAAACTTTATAAACTTCAACTGGAAAATAATATTGAAGATTATGAATATCGATTTTATAATTATCCCCTTAATCAGATGTTTGGCCTGCACTCGAGCGTGCCTTCTTTTTTAATAAATCAACATCGTATAGATAGTGTTTCTGATGCTAAGGCATATATAGCGCGTGTTAAAGGAGTAAAGCCATTATTTACTGAATTAAGAAATCAGCTTTTTATTAGAGAAACCAATCAGATTATTCCGCCTAAGTTTGTTTTAGAAAGAGTCCTTGAAGATAGTAGAAATATTATAAAAGGGCGCCCTTTTGAAAAGTCAAATGAACAGATGCCTCTTCTTGCCGATTTTGAAAATAAGGTTTCCAAGTTAGAAATAGATGAGACACAACGTGCAGAATTACTAAACGAATTAGAGCGTGCACTAGTTGATAGTTTACAACCGGCTTATGAAGAATTGATTGATTACGTAGAGAATCAGCAGTTACGTGCAACTACAGATGATGGCGCTTGGAAATTCCCCAGAGGGGATGAATATTATGCCATAGCCTTAGAGCGTGCTACAACTACAGATATGACACCATCAGAGATTCACGAATTGGGATTGTCTGAGGTTTCCAGAATACATGGTGAGATGGAAGCTATTATGAAGGAGGTAGGCTATGAAGGCAGTTTGCAAGACTTTTTTGAGTTTATGCGTACAGATGATCAATTTTATTATGAAGATTCTGATGCAGATAGAGCTGATTATATGAAAGATGCTAAAGAAATAATAGATGAGATGAGAGGGCGTCTTGACGAACTCTTTATAGTAAAACCTAAAGCAGATATTGCTGTAAAGCAAGTGGAGGCTTTTAGGGAAAAAAGTGCGGGTAAGGCTTTTTATAATTCCCCTGCTCCAGATGGTTCCAGACCCGGAATCTATTATGCGAATCTATATGATATAAAAGCAATGCCAAAATACCAGATGCAAGCTTTGGCATATCACGAGGGTATACCCGGTCATCATATGCAGCTGGCGATTGCACAGGAATTAGAAGGGTTACCAAAGTTTAGAAAGTATGGAGGTTATACACCGTACATTGAGGGTTGGGGACTGTATTGCGAATACATACCTAAAGAAATGGGAATGTATGAAGATCCTTATTCAGACTTTGGGCGTTTGGCTATGGAGTTGTGGCGAGCTTGCAGATTAGTTGTAGATACCGGTATTCATGATAAAAAATGGACGCGGGAAGAAGGGATTGCCTATTATAAAGAAAACACTCCCAATGCTGAGAGCGACTGTATAAAAATGGTAGAAAGACACATTGTAATGCCGGGTCAAGCCACTGCATATAAAGTAGGTATGAATAAAATTCTTGAGCTCAGAAAGAAAGCTCAAAATGCCCTAAGCGCTAAATTTGATATTAAAGAGTTTCATCAAGTTGTTCTAACTAATGGAGCAGTACCTTTATCTGTACTTGAAGATTTAGTAAATGAATATATAGAGAATTCAAAGTAGAATTATTAGACTGACTATACTTTTAATGCAAAACGCACCGATCAATCGGTGCGTTTTGCATTAAAAAAGAAAAACACCCTGCTCGCGCAGGATGCCTTTCACCCCTAAAATGTGATCAAATATATATTTTTGTTCTTTAATCCAATATTGATTTTTTGTATTTTTTATTCTTATAAATGTTAAATATCAGTTTGGATTATTCAAATCGCTGATTCATATAATTTAAAATGGTGCTTCTATAAAATAGAAAAACACCCCGCTCGCGCGGGATGCCTTTCACCCCTAAATCATTAATACTTTTAAAATTTAATTACCCCTAAAAATTAAATTTTAAAATCCCGCAAAACTTGTTGTTTTTTGGTGATATAAATGTAGATGAAAGAATAGTATAAAAAAAGGGGGATTTTTCCCCTTTTTAAAAAATTAACAATATAGCTATGTATTAGAAGGCTTATTCTACCATAAGTTTAATAATATCTAATTTAGAGCTAATATATGTTTTGACCAAATAGAGTCCTGGTGACAATTTAGAAATGTCAATAGGGTGATTAATCTGTATTGAATCACTTTCCCTTATTAATTGTCCGGATAAATTATATATTTCAAATTTATCAACTTGTTTACTAAAACGAAATGTGCCCTTAGCTGGATTAGGATAAAGTTTAATAGAATTTTTATTTACCTCATCAAAGCTAAGATTAGTACTTTCATTAGCATAGATTTTAAATTCTCCTGGTGCCAGATTAATAGCTGCAGTAACACTATTAACTTCTAGGATAGAGTCATCCATTAAATTGTGCCACGTACCCGTCTCTTGAAATTGAGGAATTATATTTTGAGCCACTATACCAAAGTTACCTAATATGGTTACATATTTTATAGCATTTCCACTGGCTTCTGGATCTGTAAGCTGAATCTTTTTTAAACCATTAGAATTGCCCGCATCTATTGTAAAAACTGAAGTTTTAAAAATCGGCTCATTTAATTTTAAGGCTATTAGTTTGCTCCAGGTTTCATAAACAGCGGTGCGGTCAGCCTCATTTAGCAAATCCCATCCATCCGGCTTAGGGCTTAATTTGCAACTATCATTAGGATAGGGTTGTGGAACTGTGCCATCTTCACAAGTAAAAATACTGGTGTCATAGCCTAACTCACCAAATTGCCAGATCATTTTTGGACCCGGTACAGTAAAGAAAAAAGCACCTGCAGCTTGCATACGTTCTAATGCAGTATCAAGATTTTTTATATTATATGATGAATTTGAATTGCCAAATTCAAGGTTCTTATACATCAAGCGTTCCTCGTCGTGGCTTTCCATATATCCTACAGCAGCAGGCATCGTGAATCCTTTTTGCAAATAGGAAACCCCATTTATGTTAGCTTCAGCATATCCCATTGTCGCTTCATTATAGGGATCTGTCTGCTTGTTCCATAACATAATTCCTTTTCCTTCGTCTGCTCTGTAATTAGACCATTCAATTTCTTCAGTGGCAGAACCTCCATTTCCCAGATGCTCAAAAATCACATAAAAATCAGGATCTTCTGCCCATTGTATATCGGCATATTCTTCTAAAACGGCAACGCGGTCTGCATTATACGCATTTGTACAAGTCTCATTGTCTGTACAATTTTGAGTAAATCCTTTTGTCAGATCCCAACGGAACCCGTCCACATTAAATTCATTTATCCAATAGGTTGAAGTACGTTCTACGTATGACTTCGTAGCTTCAGATTGATGATTAAAATCATTAAACACGCTATAGGAATGTGTGGCAGTTTCATTAAAGAATGGACTATCTGAACTGGGAGAACCACCTGTACCTCCATTATCTGTATTATACATTCTATAATAGGAATTTTGACCGGTAGCATGATTATAAACTACATCCAGAATAACAGCAATACCACGGCTGTGGCAAATATCAATTAAGCTTTTAAGCGCATTTCTTGTACCGTAGTATTTATCTAAAGCCATATGAAATGCTGGATTATAGCCCCAACTTATATTGCCATCAAATTCTTGTACAGGCATTAATTCTATAGCGTTGATACCTAAATCTTCTAAATAATCCAATCTATCTATAACATTTTGAAAACTATGATCATCATCAAAATCATAGACTACCAAATCCTCTTTAGCAGGGGGAGTTAAATCTGTTGTCTGCCATTCATAAGCTGCTTCATCCAATTGCACCCAAGAAACCATTTGGGATGTTTTCCCAAAAGGATAGTCAGGAATATCGGGAAAGACATTTTCCTCAATGTATGAATCGTTGTACTCGTCTAAAACTAAAGTAGAGTAGGGGTCCGCAATTTGAATCTCATATTCTACTAAATATTGATAAAGAAGATCATTTTCACTATTTGAACTTAAATCAAGTGTAATCCAATGCCTATCTGTTGTGCTATCTTTATTTAAAAGATAAGTGTTGTCCAGAGTCCAATCGTTGCCATTAAAATTACCTATAAGATGAACAAAGTCTTTATTGGGTGCATACAGTACAAATGTGGCTTCATTAGGATTAGTAGAATCATAATTAAAACCATCTTGCATACCGGCTGGAACAGGAGCTTCAGTAGGGGCAGGCTTTACGAGGGTGTTAAAAGTAGAAGTTAAACTATTGGAAGTGCCTGTTTCGGTAACAACCAATTCAAAATCTGTATTTTCAGTAACTACATAATCGTAACTAAAATCTGTAATGGCATCCTGTGTATTTATAGTATTTCCGTTAGCAAATAATTGATAGTCTGCAGTTACAGAACTTGTTGCGCTAATATTAAAATTAGATCCTGCATTTAATAGTGTTGTTTCTTCTAAGGGCGAGGTAATGGTAACTTCAAAAGTGCCAACTTCAGAAATAATATCCTGTGATTTCTTATCGCCGCTACCGTCTTTTGCCTTTATTAAAAAACCTATTCGGCCTATACTACTTCTATTATAAAATGATGTAGGAGTAAAGGTAATACTGTAGGTGTCAGAAGTTGAATCATAGTCTAGCTTATTTGATTCATTAGAATTGGTCCATACCCCATTTGTGGGGCAATCCTGAATGTTTTCATCATTTAAATCAAAAGACCAAGACCAGAGGTAAAGCGCATTATCTGTAATTCCCCAGGTTGATTCGTTAATACTACTTCCATCAAAACTTATTATTATTTCATCGGAAGCATTAAAGGATGATGGCGTTATAGTAGCTGTAACATTCTGTTGCTGGGCATAGGTAAATGCCACGATCAACAATAAAAAAAGAAGTAGTTTTTTTTTCATTGTATAAAAAATTTAGATAAAAAAAGGCTGTGAATTTCACAGCCTTTTTAAAATTAGTTAAGTGTAAGAGAGTAGGTATATTCTCGTGGATTGCTTAAATCCAGCGTGATTGTATAATTCCCATCCTCTGGGACGCTAATGTTGTCTCCTCCAAATTCCATTGTTCCATCTGCACCAGAATCTCCGATATTCATATCCCAGGCGTCATTTGCTCTAAACTTTAAACCATTGTCTGGAGCTTGTTGTGCAACAAGATCTAAGGTCACACTCCAGGTTTTATCACTGGCATCATAAGTCATATCGCTATCTGAGTCCCAACCTGTAGGAGTAGCATTACCAATTACTCCCCAAGTGGTTTTTTCTAAAGAATAGGTTAAGGCCTCAGTATCTACTTTTACTAAATAATAACCAGCAGTACCATCTGGAGTACCACTATTAACCTCATCTTCCTGCTCAATAGTACCAGAAAAAGAACCGTTAGAATCGCCGGTATCTCCATAATCTCCATCAAAACTTCCATTAGTAGGTAAAATTTTAAATTCAGCTCCATCTACGGCAATATTTACAAAACCTTCAAAATCTGTTTTTCCAAAATCTGAAGCGGATAGAGGTACAGCATTTGCAGGTGTCCAGTCATCACCATAACCACTTGCATTTAAAAAACTCCCTACAACGTATACTTTAGGAGATTCTGTAGTGTAAGGTACTATTGTTATTGTAGCGGCATCGCTAAACATCTCCATAGAAGATCCCA
Source organism: uncultured Flavobacteriaceae bacterium (assembly GCA_963974735.1). GTDB lineage: Bacteria > Bacteroidota > Bacteroidia > Flavobacteriales > Flavobacteriaceae > Leeuwenhoekiella. Next base: position 7,196 of record CAXBEL010000110.1, read on the forward strand.
CGCTTGATTTTACTCTTACTTCATAAGGTGAAGCTTCAAAAGGAGCAGCCCCAAGAGAAAGCACTGTATTATTAAGTACTTCTCCTGTCACACCCAATTGATTCGCGCTATTTACAGATCCCAAAGCTTCAGGACTTGCAAACTCATTACCTGCTACATCTATTTGAATGGTATAGTTAACTTCTACATCTCCACCAAAATTAGCTGAAGACCATACGAACCTTTCAGAAATATTATCTTTTTGTTCAAAACTCAAGGTATAAACATTTCCATCTAAAGGGGCTGCTAATACGGGAGCATCAACACCTTCTATTACTGGTCTGTCTTCAACATCATCAGTTGAACAAGAGGCTATAACCGCGCTACCAATAAGAACTAATAAAATTTTAATATTTTTCATTTCTATATATTTTAAAGTATTAATAACCAGAATTTTGATTTAAGTTGGGATTACCTGCTATTGAATTTGCGGGTATTGGGAAAATATTTCTAAAGCTAGGGGTAGGAGCGCCATTGGGCACATTTCCCTTCCAGGGCCATACATAAGATCCTCCTGTAAATTTTCCAAAACGGATTAAATCTGTTCTTCTGTGACATTCCCAATGTAGTTCTCGTGCTCTTTCATCAAGAATAAAATCGAGATTTAATTCTCCAGAAGGTATATTACCCGCAGTAGTGCCGTTATAGGCACGTTGTCTTACAGCATTTACATAACCTAAGGCATCAGCTTGTGTACCACCACCTCCACGAAGAAAGATTTCTGCATACATCAAATAGGCATCAGCCAGTCTAAACATTGGGAAATCAATATCTACAAATTCACCTGTCTGATCAGATCCCGGTTCCCCATTCACGTCAATATTTCTCCATTTAGAAATTGTATAACCATCTGTAAAAGAAGAGATATCCTGAATTTCAAGAGATTGCCCATCTGTATAAAACTGATCTCTTTGATCAACACCCAATTCAAATTTATTTACTAATGCTGAAGTAGTGCGTATTCCTGCCCATCCACCGTTCACACCGTAATTGTCTGGGTTCATATTTCCACCCACAGGAGCGTGTGTAAGAAAAGTTGTTCCACCGTAAGTTTGTGTATAAACTCCATCAAAAGCTACACTGAAAATGAACTCATTTTGAGCTCCATTTTTATCATTATCTGCGAAGAAAAGTTCTTCATAGCTGTCGTGTAAAGTATAACTTGAATTTACAATTTGATCTACATAAGTAAAGGCATCGCTGTAACGCGCAGTACCTGTGTAAACTTCTGCATTCATGTAAACTTTAGCCAAAAGCATCCAGGCAGCACCTCTATCCGCACGAGGATATTCTAAGGCTCCCACTTCTGGAAGTTCGTTCACAATAGCTAAAAGTTCAGTTTCTACAAAATCAAATAATTGCTGTCTTGTGGCTTGTTCCGGTAAAAAGAAATCTGTGGGAGAATCTTCATTAACAAGTCCTACAGAGCCAAAAAGATCCATAAAATGATAGTAGCTCAATGCTCTTAAAAAGCGTGCTTCAGCGCGATAGCTTCCTATTTGGGTTCTTAAATCCCCACTGATTCCTCTGGAATCCAATAATTCTTCTGTAGTTTGACGTAAGAACTCATTACAGTTCTTAACCTGAAAATCTAGACGGTTGAAGGTAGCATTTATAAATGCATCTCCTGATGTCCAAGTCTGATTGTGAAAATCTTTTATGGTTTTATCGTTCCAAGCAATTACCGCTTCATCTGTTGTAAGTTCCTGTAAAACATATAACCCCCGAATGTATTGACTTTCGCCTTCATCAATACCCGTTATATCTGGATTACCTGCAGGTCCTTCCTGACCTGTCGTAGCCAATCCACCATATAATTTAGCCATTAGCTTTATATACGTGTCGGGATTGCTATAGACCTCTTCTGAAGAAAGAAGGCTTTCACTGTCTGGATCAGATTGGTCTAAATCGTCTGTGCATGATACGAGTAGTATCGTAAAAAGCACTGCGAAAAATTTAAAAGTTAACTGTATATTTTTCATATTCTTTTATTTAGAAGTTGACATTAAGTCCTAATAAAAATGTTCTTGGCCTTGGATATAGATTGTAATCTATACCATAAGTTTCTGGATCAATACCTTTATAATCTGAAATGATTAAAAGATTTTGCCCTGTAGCGGTTAATGTAAGCGAGGATAAGTCACTAAATACATCGTCAAAAGTGTACCCTATAGTCGCATTATCAAGCTTTAAATACGCAGCGTCCTGTATGTAGTAATCTGACAAATATTGTGCATTTTCAAAATTAGTATCTAAAACATTGGTAACACCATTTGAAATGTAAGTGTCGAATGTAAGGAGGGCATTTTCAAATCCTAAACTAGAATCTACGTTGTTGTAGTTGTAATTACCCCAGCTACCTCTCCAGGACATATTAAAGAACCAGTTTTTGTAGCTTAAATCTGTATTAAAACCATAATACACATCTGAAGCTGGTTTTTTATAGCGGTACTTATCATCAGAATTTACAATACCATCCCCATTTCTATCTACGTAAACGCCATCAATTGGGTTGCCTGCGGCATTATAAGCCTGCTCAAAAACATAAAATGAAGAGGGGGCAAAGCCTTCTTGATGATTTTGTATGGTATTACCCGTTCCTCCTGTAAATCCTCCTGTATCAATACCGTTGTAATTAGGATCTTCAATTAAAGTAAGTTTAGTAATCTTAGATTCTTGAAAAGTAATGTTTCCACCTACTCTCCATCGCCAATTCTGGTTTCTTACAGGGTAAACGTCTGCAGATAATTCAAGTCCTTTATTTTCTAAAGTACCTATATTGTAATCATCAGCATTCGAGAATCCTACACCTTGTGGATTGTTCGTAAATACGATCAAATCACTGGTTGTTCTGTCGTAGGCATCAATAGTTCCTGTTACTCTACTATTAAAGAATCCAAAATCCAATCCCACATTAAAGGTTTCGGTTTCTTCCCAAACTAGATTAGAATTATAGGGTTGCGGACGAATAGTCTGAACAAATTGATCGCCAAATTGATAAGAAGAAGTATTTGTTCCTGTTTGATATAGCGGTAGCGAAGGATAAATATCACCTACAGCCTGTTGACCTGTAATACCCCAACTTAATCTTAATTTAAGTTCACTTACAACATCACTTTCATTTAAGAAATCTTCTTTATTAATTTTCCATCCTAAAGCAGCTGCAGGGAAATTACCCCAACGGTTATTTTCTGTAAAGCGTGAAGTTCCATCCCGTCTTAAGGAAGCTGTAAGTAAGTATTTGTCATTATGAGTAAGGTTAATTCTACCAAAAAATGATTGAAGATTCAATCGGGTCTCGTTATTTACTTCTGTGAAAACCCCGTTCCCATTATCTGTAAAGAAAGAAGTAGGATATCTAAAATCCTGATAGTTATATCCAGCGGTAACATCAAACTGTGTTTTAATGGATTCTACATACTTATTGTAATTAAAATAAGCATCCATAACCTTGTTTTCCTTATTCTCTACATTATTGTAAGTAGTAGCTATTTGAGTCCCATCATTATTAGGACTGTTATATTCTGCATCGGTTCCCCCATAAGATCTGCCAGAAAGATTATCATAACCTAAATTAAGAACTGCTTTAAGTTCTGGTAAAAAATGCATTTTATACTCAAACTGAACGTTTCCTATACTTCTAAAAGCGCGGCCCATATTATCTGTCTGCTCAATAAGAGCCAAGGGATTTGTATTAGAATTGGGATCTAAACTACCATTGTTTTGTGTCCATCTAAAATAGCCTCCATAATTATTACCATCTACATATACCGGCTGAGTAGGGTCAAAAGTGATAGAAGCGCCAATAGCGTCTCTATTACTGTAGTTACTCTTAATGATAGAAGTATTGTTGTTGATGTCAATTTTTAAGTGATCATCCAATAACTTAAAGGTAAGTGCAGCAGAAAGTGTAGTCCGCTCAAACTTATCCCGTTTTAAAATCCCATTATAAGAAGAAAACCCTGTTGAAACCCGGTAAGTAAAAAAGTCTTTTCCGCCGGATAACGATACATTTTGATCCGTACCAAAGGCATCTCTATAAACAAGGTCTTGCCAGTTTGTGTCCTGATCTCCCAATAAGGCTATCTGAGCAGCATTACCATTTGCGTTTACAAAATCCCTAAACTGTGAAGTTGAAAGGTTTTCTGTTTTATTAGCTATAGTTGCAACTGAATATGAAGAATTGTAAGAAACTTTCATATCACCAGCTTTACCTCTTTTAGTTGTGATTATAACCACACCGTTAGAAGCTCGTACCCCATAAATTGCAGTAGCAGAAGCATCTTTAAGTATGTTTATAGATTCAATATCGTTTTGGTTAATGGTAGAAAGAGGGTTTCTACCTCCTTCAATACCCCCAGAGTCTGCTGGCACACCATCAATTACGTATAACGGATCGTTATTTGCATTTAAAGAAGAGCCACTACGTATTCTAATCTGTGCACCTTCGCCTGGAGAACCACCTCCATTTATAACTTGAATACCAGAAACTTTTCCCTGTATCAATTGATCTGCAGCTACAACCGCCCCTTTATTAAATTCTTTAGGCGTTATAACCGAAACTGAACCGGTCGCATCCTCTTTTTTAACCGTACCATAACCCACAACCACTACGGCATCAAGTTCTGCGGCATCTTCTTCTAAAGATACATCAAGCGCATTTTGCCCGGAGTAAGAAATTGTTTGTGTTTTAAATCCTAAATAAGAAAATACCAGAACAGCGTCATCTGCGACATTGTTTAAGGTATAATTCCCATCAAAATCTGTGGTAGTACCATTTGATGTGTCTTGCACCAGCACATTTGCCCCCGGGATGGGTTGCTGTGTGGTGGCATCGATCACAGTTCCTGTCAATACTTGCTGCGCAAACGTTGTAGTAGGCAGAAGCAATAACAGAAATAAAGTGCCTTTAAAGAGCGTTTTCATAAATAATTGTTGAATTGAACTTGATTTGAATTCTTTTTGTGCTTTTTCATTTCGGTGTTAAAAGTATGTAAACAGCGGGTTAATTCTGCATTTAAAAAGGTTAAGGGAGCAACTATAACGGTTTCGTGTTGAAAAGTTTTTATAGAAATAGGCTAGGAACTATAACGTTTTAGATGAACGGCTCATTTATCGCTAAAAAAATATTGATGTACATTGTAAACCTATTATGAAACGAAAAATAACCCTTAAGGATATTGCTAAAGAATTGGGCGTTTCTATTTCTACAGTGTCTAAATCACTGAAGGATAGCGCAGAAATTGGCGATGATACCAAGCAAAAGGTAAAAGCTTTTGCAGAACTTTATAATTATAAACCCAATAACATAGCTATAAGTCTTAAAAACCGAAGAACTAAAAATATAGCTTTGATCATCCCAGAAATCGTTCATGACTTTTTTGCAACTGTAATAAGAGGAGCAGAGCGGTTTGCAAATGCTAAAGGATACAATGTTATTGTATGTCTTTCTAACGAATCTTTTGATAAAGAAGTAGTAAATATAGATACATTGGCGCACGGTGGTGTTGTAGATGGTTTTCTAATATCACTTTCAAAAGAGACTCAGATGCGTAATGATTTTAATCACCTTATAGAGGTAGAAAATCAAGGTATGCCACTTGTAATGTTCGATCGTATTACAGATCAGGTTCTCTGTGATAAGGTAATAATAGATGATTCCCGCGGTGCTTATAATGCGGTGAGCCACCTTATTGAAAAGGGCCGAAAAAATATAGCGATTATCTCGACCAAAGATTATTTAAGTGTAGGCAACTTGCGTACACAAGGTTATATAAAAGCTTTGGGAGATCACGGTTTAGAATATAATCCCGATTTGGTTTTGCGTATAGAAGAAATGGAGGAATGTGAAGAGCCCATTCTCGAACTCATAAACAACCATAAAATTGACGCCATTTTTGCTGTAAATGAACTTTTTGCGGTTACTGCAATGAAAGCTATACAGGCAAAAGGTAAAAATGTTCCTAAGGATGTTGCCATCGTAGGGTTTTCTGATGGGAAGCTGCTTAAACACGCCACTCCTTCAATAAGTACAATAGAGCAACGGGGTGATGAAATGGGACGTATTGCAGCACAAATGCTCATTAAAAGACTACAGTCTGAGAAAGAAGAAGAAAGTTTTAGTACGCGGGTGATCAAAACTAGCTTGATAGAACGGGAATCTTCAAAGTGAAAAATCTTCCTCTAAGTTTTCCAAGAATAGTTATTATATTTACAAGGCTTTTTCATTTCTCAATTAATCAGATTCCATCAATGTTGGAATCAATTTATATTGAGTATGAAATCTTTACTACTTATCCTTTTCCTTTTTTGTAGCCAAATGATCAATGCCCAGTTGGATAAGATGGAACCCCCATTCTGGTGGGCAGATATGAAGTTGGAAAAACTTCAGATTTTATTTTATGGTCAGAATATTGCTCAATATGAAGTTGCCGCTTCAGAGGGCATTAAAATTATTGAGGTTAAAAAGACCGAAAACCCCAATTATCTTTTTGTAACAATCAATTCTAAGGATCTTCAACCCGGCGAATATCAATTTCATTTTAAATCAGAAGGTAAAACGGCTTTTTCGCAGCCTTACACAATTAATAAACGGAAAAAAGATTCCGCCTTGCGAAAGGGATTTGATAGTAGTGATTTAATCTACCTTCTTATGCCCGACCGATTTGCCAATGGTGATCCTGCTAACGATACCCATAAAGAAATGAAGGAGGAATACAACAGGACCAACCCTGGTGGTCGTCATGGGGGGGATATTATAGGGATTATAGACCATCTTGATTATCTTGAAGATTTAGGGGCTACGGCTGTTTGGAGCACGCCTTTATGCGAGGACAATGATAAAGCATACTCTTATCATACCTACGCACAGAGTGATGTGTATCGCATTGATCCGCGTTATGGGACCAATGAAGATTATGCACAATTGGCTTCAGAATTGCATAAACGCGATATGAAACTCATAATGGATTATGTGACTAATCATTGGGGTTCAGAGCACTGGTTGATTAAGGATTTGCCTACCTATGATTGGATTCATCAATTTCCCGGTTATGAGAATACTAATTATAGAATGACCACCCAGTATGATCCCAATACTTCACAGATAGATAAAAAGTATAATGAGGATGGATGGTTTGTGCGTTCTATGCCAGATCTTAATCAGAGTCATCCTTTAGTGCTTCAATATC
>CAXBEL010000111.1:0-14407 GCA_963974735.1 uncultured Flavobacteriaceae bacterium
AGGCTTATAAAACCAAAACTTATTTATGGACGCTACTGCTGTTAGAACAGGCACAGAAGGCAAGACCTGGGGAGGCGGTAACCAACCTCTAGGGGTCAGTTACGGAAAGATGATGATGTGGTTTTTCATCCTCTCAGATGGCCTAACATTTTCAGGCTTTCTTGCCGCTTATGGATTTTCAAGATTTAAATTTATAGACTCTTGGCCTATAGCAGATGAGGTCTTCACTCACTTCCCATTTTTACACGGTGTAGATGCACCTATGTATTACGTGGCATTTATGACCTTCGTTCTTATATTTTCTTCTGTGACGATGGTACTAGCTGTTGATGCGGGACATCATTTAAAGAAAAACAAAGTTATCTGGTACATGTTCTTTACCATTATAGGTGGGTTGATCTTTGTGGGGTCACAAGCTTGGGAATGGGCTAATTTTATTAAAGGTGAATATGGAGCGGTAGAAACTAGAGCGGGGCGAATTTTGCAATTCGTTGATGCTGAAGGAGAGCAGGTTGCACTCGAGGATTTTGCTGTTGATATGCCAGTTGAGAGAGAGCGTTTAAATAGAAGTACAGGTTTGTGGTATCAAAGCGAATCAAGTTTGCCTACTGTCACCCTAACTGAAGTAAAGGCAGGGTTTGAGGCAAATCCAGAACTGTTAATTCGTACGCAGGCTTTAACAGATAGAGGGGAGAAGGTTATTTTATCCCGTCAAGAATCGCTAGATCGTCTCAATAAAGATGGTAGGGGGATTGTGCAAGGAGCAAATCTTATACATAATGAGTATGGTGCTCCCTTGTTTGCAAATTTCTTTTTCTTTATTACAGGTTTCCACGGTTTTCACGTTTTCTCTGGAGTTTTAATCAACATTATCATATTCTTTAATGTAATAATAGGAACCTATGAGCGTAGAGGGAGTTATGAAATGGTTGAGAAAGTAGGGTTGTACTGGCACTTTGTAGATTTAGTGTGGGTATTTGTATTTACCTTTTTCTATCTGGTTTAATTATTCTAAAAGTATTCATCGTCAATATGACGGTATTTAAAGCATAAAAAATGGCACACGAAGTATCACATAATGGATCGGCTACGAGAAGAATTTGGGTAGTTTTTGCTATACTATCTGTAATAACTATTGTTGAAGTTTTCCTTGGTATCATTAAGCCTGAATTTTTAACGCATACGTATTTACTGCGTATGAAATTGCTTAACTGGATATTTATTATCCTTACGATAGTTAAGGCATATTACATCACCTGGGCTTTCATGCATATGGAACATGAAACTAAAGGTTTGCGGAGATCTGTTGTTTGGACAGCTATATTTCTCATATGCTATTTAATATTCATCCTGCTCACAGAAGGCGAGTATATTTTTGATGTGTACCACGAAGGATATCAAAACTGGGATTTCTAGATATACAAGACGGCTTCCTGCCGTCTTTTTTTTGCTTCTTAGATATCTGACTAATCAACAAGTTATATTTACTTTAAGTGATTTGTATTAATGAAGAAAGTATTAGTTCTCGGTATATTATTTATTCTGCCAATTGTAGCCTACCTTTTTTTTGCATCAGGAATACACAATTTTGCTAAACTTCCCGTTATAACAGAAAATGTATACGAGCTCAATTTTGTAGATGATGTTCAGCTGGAAGGTAAAATTACTGTGCTGGGTTTTTTAGGTAAAGACATAGAGGCTTATGGAGGTACTCTTTTTAATCTGGATCAGAAGATTTATAAATACTTTTATGAATTTCAGGATTTTCAATTTGTATATCTGGTTCCAGAGGACGCGAGTAAAACAGAGTTGGATTCAATTGTTGCTGAACTATCACAAATAAGTGATATGAGCCGCTGGAAATTTGTATTTGCCAAGCCTCAGGAAATTGAGAAGGTTTTTGCCAGTTTAAATTCTCCATATTCTCTGAACTCTAATCTTGGGTCACCTTACATATTTATTATTGATAAAAAGAGAGGGCTTAGAGGTAGGGATGATGATGAAGATGTCGAAATATTATATGGCTATAATAGTACTGATATTGCAGAATTGGCCAATAAGATGAAAGATGATGTGAAGATTGTACTTGCTGAATACCGTCTTGCCTTAAAGAAGAATAACGCAGACCGACAAAAATAATATGAACAGAAAGCAAACATACATAGGTATAGCTATTATAGTTTTAATTTTTGGAATTATTGTTGTTCCAAAAATTATTGATAGGGTTAAAACAGGTCATGTCGTGGAGAATGATCGTCTTAATGTGGCAAAGAAGTATACACAGGATTCTCCTACTGGTGAGCTTTCCTATATAACTATAAACGGGAAGGATAGGAAGGTTCCTGAATTTCAATTTGCAAATCAGGATGGTGACACTATAACAGACAAAAATTATCGAGGGAAAGTATTTTTGGTAGAATTTTTCTTTTCACGTTGTACTACAATCTGCATTCCTATGAATACAAATCTGGTTGAAATCGAAAAGACATTTAAGGACAATCCTAAGTTTGGTATTGCGAGTTTTACAATTGACCCAGAACATGATACTCCAAAAGTTTTAAAAGAATACGCCGAAAGATATGGAGTTACAGATCCAGATTGGAATTTTTTAACTGGAGAAAGAGAAGATATTTATAAACTGGCAAATGAAGGTTTTAATCTTTTGGCACAGCAGAACCCTAATATTCCTGATGGATTTCAGCATTCTGGCTTGTTTGCTTTGGTTGATCAAAATGGCTTTATAAGATCCAGACTTGATGAATTTGGAAATCCTTTGATTTACTATAGAGGTTTTGTTCCTGTAGGTACACCAGATGAAGATGGAGAAGAAACATCGCAGATAGACATATTGAAAGAGGATATAAAACTGTTATTAAAGCAGTAGTTAAAGGTTATGAATCAAATTAGCATAAAAGAGAAAAATTACAACCGCTGGATAATTATACTATCTCTAGTTATACCGGTAGCAGTAGCATTTTTATTTACAGTGCGCCTTCCTGGTGTAGAACGTCTTGGGTTTTTACCACCTATTTATGCCACGATTAATGCATTGACAGCAGTCATATTAATTTATGCAGTGATTCAGATTAAAAATGGAAATCGAAAGATGCATGAGAATCTAATGAAGACTGCAATCGTTCTTTCCATTCTGTTTTTGGTAATGTATGTGTTATATCATGCGACTTCAGATTCGACAAAATTTGGGGATATGAATTTAGATGGGGTTGTTTCAGATGCAGAAAAGGCAGAGGTCGGATTTATGGCTTACATCTATTATTTTATACTCTTAACACATATTTTATTGTCCATTGCTGTTATTCCTTTTGTATTAATAACCTACGTTAGAGCACTTTCAGAGCGATTTGATAAACATCGAAAAATCGCTAAAATCACATTTCCTATTTGGTTATATGTCGCAGTTACCGGTGTAATTGTTTATTTTATGATATCACCATATTATCCTATTTAAGATGAAACGCTTAATTTTTATAATTGTACTTCTATTTTTGGTAGTTTCTCCTGCAGAGGCCCAATGTGCTATGTGTCGTGCGGTTTTAGAAAGTGAGACAGATAATTCTATGGCTGAAGGTGTAAATAATGGTATCATATACTTAATGGCAATTCCTTATATTTTAATGGGAGGTTTGATTTGGTACATTTATAAAAGCAGAAAGAGAGCAGATCGTTAAGTCATGTACCTTGAATTGGAACTCTTAACATTTTTGTAACATTCTTTTTGTAACAAACAGGCCATTAAATAGTCTTTTAGAAAAGACTTTTCTAGCCATCACTTCATTAGTCTTTCCACAATGCTTAAAATACCTTGCTAAAAGGATAAAATATTTAATATGATAACCATCAAAGACTTGCATAAGTCCTATCACATGGGTGCTAACTCCTTACATGTGCTTAAAGGGATTAATTTTTCTGTTCAGGAAGGGGAGCTTGTGTCTATTATGGGTTCTTCGGGTTCTGGTAAATCAACGCTTCTTAATATTTTAGGTATGCTTGATGAGGCAGATACAGGTTCTTATACTCTTGATGGTGTCGCAATTAAAAATCTCAATGAAAAGATTGCCGCGCAATACCGGAATAAGTTTTTGGGTTTCATCTTTCAATCTTTTAACCTTATAGGATATAAAAATGCAACAGATAATGTTGCTATGCCTTTATATTATCAAGGTATGAAGCGTAATGAGCGTAATGACAGGGCTATGCATTATCTGGAAAAAGTGGGCTTGGCAGAATGGGCAGGACATTTGCCCAGTGAACTATCCGGTGGGCAAAAACAACGGGTTGCAATTGCCAGGGCTTTGGCAAGCGATCCTAAAGTTTTACTTGCAGATGAACCTACAGGGGCATTAGATACTAAAACTTCCTACGAGGTTATGGATCTCATTCAAGGAATTAATGATGAAGGTAAAACAATCCTAATCGTAACTCACGAAGATGACATCGCTCATATGACTAAGCGAATTGTAAATCTTAAAGATGGTCTAATCATAGACGATACTCCTGTTAATCAAATAAGAGCTTTAAGCCATGTTTGATATAGAGCGCTGGCAGGAAATTCTAGAAACTATTCGCAAAAATAAACTGCGAACTTTCTTAACCGGACTTTCCGTTGCTTCAGGTATTTTCATATTGGTTATTTTATTGGGTTTTGGTCAAGGCATGCAAAATGGAATATCCAAGCAATTTGAGCAGGATGCTACTAACCGTATAAGTGTATATACAGGTATTACATCTGTTGAGTATAAAGGTTTAAATCCAGGTCGATTTATAGAGATGACCAATGAGGATTATAATTATCTTATAAAAAAGTATGAAGATGATCTGGAGTTTAAATCTTCAGTATACAGAATCTGGAGCGGAATCGCCAACTATAAAAATGAATCAGGTAGTTATAGGGTAGAAGGAGTTTATCCCGATTACCAGTTTTTAGAAAATGAAACTCTTGTCTCTGGGCGTTACATGAATTATACCGATCAGGAAAACTATGAAAAGGTAGTAACCATTGGTAATAAGGTTAAACAGGATTTATTCAAAAATGAGGATGCCTTAAATAAATACATACAGATATCAGGTATAAATTTTAAGGTTGTAGGTGTTTATACAGATCCAGGAGGAGAGCGTGAGGAAACCCGTATTTTTCTTCCTCTTTCTACTGCTCAACGTGTTTTTAATGGAGGAAATAAAGTACGCAATTTAGGTTTTGCTTTAAAACCCCAAGAAACATTTGTGCAAGCTTTAGAACAATCCCTTCAGTTTTCATCAGAAATAGAAGCTTTCCTAAAAGAAAGACATATAGTAGCGCCAGATGATACCAGTGCGGTGAATGTAAATAACACATTGGAAAATGCAAAACGCTTCTACGATCTTATGGGGATGATAAAAGGTTTTTTCTGGGTAGTGGGGATTTGTACCATTATAGCTGGAGTTGTAGGAGTAAGTAATATTATGCTCATTATCGTAAAAGAACGTACTAAAGAAATAGGGATCAGAAAAGCACTGGGAGCACAGCCTTTATCTATAATAGGGATGATTCTCCACGAGTCGATTTTTGTTACCGCCATTGCGGGATTTTCAGGACTTATATTCAGTATGGCCTTACTTGAAGTGGTGGGCCCTAATATTGATATGGATTATATTTTGAATCCTTCAGTAAATTTTAATGTGGCAATTACAACCGTTTTTATATTGATAGCCGCTGGTGCAATAGCTGGATTTTTCCCAGCGTGGCGAGCAGCGCGTATTAAACCTATAATCGCTTTACGCGAGGAATAATTGTTTAAGAGCAAAAATAATCATGTTTAACAGGGACCGTTGGAGTGAAGTAATAGAGGCATTGAGCAGTAATTGGTTTAGAACACTGCTTACGGCCTTTGGTGTTTTATGGGGAATATTTATCCTTGTTGTTTTATTGGCTGCGGGAAAAGGTCTGGAAAATGGTGTTAAAAAGGATTTTGGAAATATCGCCACCAATACCATGTTTATGTGGACTCAGACAATATCAAAACCCTATAAAGGTCTTCCAAAAGGTAGAAGGTTTAATTACAAAACCGATGATGTTGAAGCGCTAAGGCGGAATGTTCCCAACCTTCGTTTTATTTCTCCTAGGAATCAATTAGGCGGCTTTGGCGGAGCAAATAATGTTGTTAGAGGTCTAAATACAGGTGCTTTTAATGTATATGGTGATTATCCTGAAATAATCGAACAGCAACCTATGGATATTACCAGTGGACGCTTTATTAATCACGGTGATATAAATGAAAAGCGCAAAGTTGCCGTCATTGGGGAAGGTGTAAAAACAGCCCTTTATGATTCTGGTGAAGAACACATAGGTAGTTATATCAAGATTAACGGAGTTAATTTTATGGTAGTTGGCACCTATAAAAAAGTTTCCAGTGATGGAGATGCAGAAGAAGATCAAAAGGAAATTTATGTTCCTTTTACTGCATTTTCTCAAGCGTTTAATATGAGCGACAATGTAGGTTGGATGGCGATTACCGCTCAGGATGGTAGCTCTATCACAGAATTGAAAAGTCAGATTTTTGATGTTATAAAAAATCGACATAGCATTCATCCAGATGATGAAAGGGCCATAGGCAATTTTGATCTTTATGAGCAATATCAAAAAGTAGGAGGTCTTTTTCTGGCGTTAAAAGTGGTCGCTTATTTTGTTGGGATATTGGTTCTTCTTTCAGGAATAATAGGGATAAGTAACATTATGCTTATAGTTGTAAAAGAAAGAACAAAGGAGATTGGCATTAGAAGGGCTTTGGGGGCAAGTCCCTGGTCCATCAGGGTGCAAGTGCTCCTAGAATCTATGGTGCTTACCATATTATCTGGTATGGTGGGGATTTCACTTGGGGCTCTATTAATATATGTTTTGAATACTATTCTTGATGCAAACGGACCTGTTGAGATGTTTGCAAACCCTACGGTTGATCTTAGCGCGGTATTGGTAGCCCTTGCAATTTTAATTTTTTCCGGTCTATTTGCAGGATTTATTCCTGCTCAGAATGCTATTAAAATAAAACCCGTAGATGCATTACGCACCGAATAAATCATCAATAAAAACGAAGTAGAATATAATCATGAAAAAATCAGTTACTATTATTATCCTTTCAGTAATCGTCATCACTTTTGTGGGGGCTTTATACTATCTCTATCAAAAAAATCAAGAGGATCCTATTGTGTACACAACAGAATCTCCTACTAAAGAAACAATTGTAAAGAAAACAGTTGCAACTGGTAGTATAGTGCCTCGTGAAGAAATTTTGATTAAACCGAATATTTCAGGAATTATAGATGAAATTTTTGTTGAAGCTGGTGAACTTGTTCAGGCGGGAGATTTGATTGCAAAGATCAAAGTTGTTCCTAATGCTTCTTCTTTAACAACTGCAAAAAACAGTATTACAAGTTCTAGGACAGCTCTCGAAACTGCTAAACTTGCGCGAGATAATCAAAAAAGTATCTATGATCGCCAAAAGGCGCTTTTTGATAAAGGAGTGGTTTCAGCAAATGATTTTGATAATATTCAAAGGGAATACAATCAAGCGGTTCAAAATTATAAACAGCAACAATTGAGTCTTACTTCGGCGCAACAAAACTATGATATTGTAAAAACAGGTACAACTAGTGGATTGGGAAGTGCAGCAACCACATCTGTTAGGGCAACAATTACCGGGATGGTTTTGGAAGTTCCTGTTAAAGCCGGAAATCAGGTTATAGAAGCAAATAACTTTAATGATGGAACTACAATAGCATCCTTGGCAGATGTTAATGAAATGATTTTTGAAGGAAAGGTAGATGAAAGTGAAGTAGGTAAAATAACAGAAGATCTACCTTTAGAAATTACCGTGGGAGCAATAGATAACAAAAAATTTGATGCCGTTCTTGACTATATAGCGCCAAAAGGAGTAAGTGAAAATGGCGCCATTCAATTTGAAATTAAAGGGACTTTAAATAAAGCTGATACTACTTTTATTAGAGCAGGTTTAAGTGCAAACGCTTCTATCATCTTGGCTAGAGCAGACGACGTTTTGGCATTAAAAGAAGCCTTAGTACAATTTGATCCTAAAACACAGAAACCGTTTGTTGAAGTGCAATTGGCAGATCAGGAGTTTGAAAGAAGAGATTTAGAATTGGGAGTGAGTGACGGGATTAATGTTGAAATAAAAAATGGAGTTTCTGAAAATGATAAGATCAAAGTATGGAACCCAATTAAACCAGCCCAAGGATTTGGCAGCAGATAATTTTCCGCATTGTTGTAACATAAACACTTTTTTTTATACTTATTACCCAGAAAACAGATTATGAGAAGTCTTTTCACCGTATTATTTACTATTTTTTTAGTTGGAACTTTAAGTGCACAAGAGAAAAAATGGACATTACAAGAGTGTCTGGAACGCGCTCTTGAAAACAATATTTCCATTAGACAGTCGCAATTGGATATTGAAGCTGCAGATATAGATAAAGTTGATGCAATAGGTAATTTTTTACCTTCCTTAAATGGTCAGGCTACCAATTCTTGGAATACAGGTTTGACACAAAATGTTACAACTGGTGTTCTACAGTCGCAAACAACACGTAACCTTTCTTTGGGTGTTACGGCAAGTTTAAATTTATTTGACGGTCTTCGTAATTTTAAGCAATTACAACGTGCAAAAATAGCTAGAATTGCTGCACAATATAGCCTTGAGCAAATGGAAGATGACATCGCACTTTTTGTGGCGAACGGATTTTTACAGGTTATTCTAAATAAAGAAAATTTAAAAGTTCTAGAGGCGCAAAATACAGTTACTGCTCAACAGATTAACCAAACGCGGGAGTTAGTTGATGGTGGAGTGCTTCCTAGGGGTGATCTTTTAGAGGTACAGGCGCAAAACGCAGGAGAATTACAAAGCATAGTTGAGGCACAGAATGCCGTACAAATCTCATTGATTAGCCTTGCACAGACATTGCTGATAAAAGATTATAAAACCTTTGATATTGCAGATGAAGGGTATGAAGTAGCTGGTGAAGCAATTTTACTTAATTCTCCACAGGATATTATCGAAAAAGCCAAGGAGGAGCGCTATGAAATAAAAATTGCTGAAGAAAACAGAAAACTAGCTGAGAAAGATGTTGAGCTTGCCAGAGGAGCTTATTTGCCTACCTTAGGGGCGTTTGTAAACTATAACACAAGAGAATCTGGTGCAGGTAGATTTTTAGATCCTGTTCTAGATCCTGATGAACCAACACGTCAAATAGGTTTTGTGCAAGGTACAGAGCAAGTTGTAGTGGCACCTAATACCGTTTCTACATTGGGTAGCCCGCTACCGTTTTTTGAACAACTTTATCTTAACGATGGTATTTCTTATGGTTTTCAATTAAGTGTTCCTGTTTTTAATGGTTTTGCAACGCGTAATCAAGTTAAGAGAAGTAAAGTAAATGTTAAGAGGGCAGAATTTAATTTAGAACAAGCAAAGTTAGATCTAGAATCAAATGTATATCAGGCTTATCTGGATGCTCAGGGCGCATTAAAAGCATATGAAGCTGCTCAGGTGGCTGCAGAGTCTCAAGAACTGGCTTATGATTATGCTAAAGATAGATATGACGTAGGATTGACCAATGCTTTTGATTTTAGTCAATCAAAACAACGTTATGATAATGCTCAAATTGAAATGAACCGTACTAAATACGATTATATTTTTCGACTAAAAGTACTTGAATTGTACTTTGGTGTTCCAATTTCAGAATTAAAATTTTAAGAAAAAATGAGTAAAAAAACACTAATCATCATATTTGCTGTTGCCGCAGTCCTTATTCTTGTTTTAATAGGAGGAAAGAAGGCAGGTTGGTTTGGTAAATCTGGAGACTTCAAACAAGTCGAAGTTCAGAAAATTGAGAAAATGGCTATAGTTGAAACTGTGGCTGCTACAGGTAAAATTCAACCAGAAGTTGAAGTAAATATATCTTCCGAAGTATCTGGGGAAATTATAGAATTGCCAGTTAAGGAAGGACAGCAGGTGGAAAAAGGCGACTTGTTGGTGCGTATAAATCCAGATTTAGTGCAGTCCGCACTTACACAGGCACAGGCTTCTTTGCAAAATATTAGAGCTGGTTTAGCTCAAACTGAAGCAAGTCTAAAAATAGCTGAATTAAATTATAACAGAAATAAGCCTTTATATGACAAAGGTGTTATTTCAAAATCAGATTGGGATCGATCAGTTTCAGAATATGAGATTGCCCAAGCTAATGTAAAATCAGCATATTATAATGTTCAAAGTGCTTCTGCAAATGTGAAGCAATCTAAAGATAATTTAGAAAGAACGACCATCTATTCCCCAATTAGTGGTACTATTTCCAGTCTGGATGTAGAACTTGGTGAGCGCGTTGTAGGTACAGCTCAAATGGCAGGTACAGAGATTATGCGTGTAGCAGATTTAGCCAATATGGAGGTTGAAGTAGATGTGAATGAAAATGATATTGTTAAGATAAGTATTGGTGATTCAACTCTTGTAGGGGTAGATGCGTATCTTAAAAAGGAATTTAAAGGTATGGTGACTGAGATAGCTAACTCTGCAGAGGGAAATCTTACAGCAGACCAGGTAACTAATTTTAAAGTTAAAGTTAGGATATTAGAAAATTCATACCGTGATTTAATTGAAGGTAAGCCTGAAAGTTTTTCTCCTTTTAGACCGGGAATGACCGCTACGGTGGATGTTATAACAAACAGTAGAAAGGATGTTATAGGAGTTCCTATAAGTGCTATTGTCATCAAGAACGATACTACTTCTACAAAAGGACGTGCAGATGCTGTGCCATCTTTTGGTGAGAAGCAATTTGAATGTGTTTTTGTCAAAAAAGGCGATGAAGCTAAACTTCGTGTAATTGAAACTGGAATCCAGGATGACAGTAATATCGAAATTACTTCCGGTCTTGAAGTTGGTGAAGATGTTATTACAGGCCCTTATAATACAGTTACTAAGAATTTAAGTTCTGGTGATAAAGTTGAGGTTCAAGCTAATAATACTGGTATAGCTGAAAATTAATTTATGGCCACTATTCTCTGTGTAGAAACGACGACTACAAATTGCTCTGTAGCAATAGCGCGAGATGGTGAAATTTTAGCATTGGAGGAGGATATGGGTGTTAATTATTCTCATTCTGAACGCTTACATAAATACATTGTAAAAGTACTGGAGAAAGCTTCTATTGAGCGAAATGAAATAGAAGCAATTGCTGTAAGCAAAGGCCCAGGATCTTATACAGGACTTCGAATAGGTGTAAGCAGTGTTAAGGGCTTGTGCTATGCTCTTGACATTCCTTTAATTTCTGTAGATACTTTAAAAGCTTTAGCTAATCAAGCCTATAATGAGGCAGAATATATAATTCCTTTACTGGATGCCCGAAGAATGGAGGTATATAGTGCAGTCTTTTCTAATACCAGTGAAAGATTGCGCGAAACTCAAGCCGAAATACTAACAACTGATTCCTTTTCTTCTTATTTAAATAAAGGCAGAACTGCTTTTATTGGTAATGGTGTAGAGAAATTTGCAGAAATAATAGAGAATCCCAACGCTGTTTTTCTTCCAAAAGCTTTACCATCGGCTCGAGAAGTGGGTGAACTGGCAGAAGAGAAGTTTACTAAAAAGGACTTTGAAGATGTCGCTTATTTTGAACCTTATTATTTGAAGGATTTTCTTATAAATAAACCAAAAAAATGACCGCTATTAGCGGTCATTTTTATTGGTATATATATTTGTTTTATTCTTCCTTAAATAAATGTACATCCCTTTGTGGAAAAGGAATAACAATACCTTGAGCTTCTAATCTTCTTTTACCTTCTTCAAGAATATACCAGCGAAGATTCCAGAAATCTTCATTTTTAGCCCAATATCTCAACGATAAATTTACAGAACTGTCTGCCAACTCGCTCACAACAATCATAGGCAAAGGATGCGGTTCACGGAGAACTGTTTCTTGTTCATTTACAAGATTCAACAAAATATCTTTAGCAAGTTTTATATCGCTATCATAAGAAATGCCCCAAGTCTGAGCTTCACGTCTTATGCCTTCAACAGTATAGTTGATTATATTATCGTTTGACAATTTCCCATTAGGTACTACGGCTTCCTGATTACCGAATGTAGTAATTCTAGTATTGAATATAGAAATTTCTTTTACAGCACCATCAACGCCCTGTGCACTTATCCAATCCCCTACTTTAAAAGGCTTAAGTAATAAAATAAGTACACCACCTGCAAAGTTGGCAAGAGAACCTTGTAAAGCTAATCCTATCGCTAAACCTGCAGCACCTATTATGGCTACAAGTGAAGCTGATTCTACTCCCAATTGCGTTATTACCAAAACAAACAAAACTATTTTAAGAGCCCAATTAATTAAGTCTGCAATAAATTTTTCGAGAGTTATGTCATAATCTTTTTTTGCGAAAAACTTCCGGACTAATCTGTTGATCATTTTTATAAGCCAAAAACCTATTACTAAAGTTAGGATGGCTGCTATTAATCCTGGAAGGAAGTCTATTACCTTATTAACTATATTCTCGGCGTATTCTTCGTATTTTTCGGGTATCATATATGTATTTTAATTTGCAAACTTCACGGTTACTGCCGGGAAATTAAAATTTGAAGTGTTTAATAAAAGTTAATTTTCCAATAATGACAATGCTTCTTCAACAGAATTTACGGGAAGCTTGCAAGAATTGTTGACACAGACGTAAATCCAAGTGTTGTCTTCATCCCAACGATCTTCAAAAATTTCAGGATTATTTTTTTCTGAAGGGCTCCCTGCTATAATTGCATTGGGTATGTAGGTGGAATGAATTGTTTCTATCTTTTGCGTGGCATCTTTTCCTACCACTATGATTTCATAGAAAGGATATGTATAATTCAACATTAAATCAAGCCAATTACTATAGCTTGAAGGATAACCCTCTAGTTCATCACTTACATTATGCAGCATCTGTGCAGCCATTTTAATATATTCTCTATTAAAATTAAAATGTCCGAGTTTGAATAAATTTTTTGCCATCATTGAGTTAGATGCCGGGATCACATTATCCAAATATTCGGTATTTCTTGTGATTAGAGAGGAATCTTCGTCTGATGTAAAATAGAACATCTTATTGCTTGAATCATAGAAATGATTTAAAGCATATTGAGTTAGATTCTCAGCCAGATTCAGCCATTGCTCATCTGAAGTGACTTCAAATAATTTAATAAATGCTTCTATGGTAGAGGAATAATCTTCGAGATAACCATTAATAGTACTTTTACCTTCTTTAAAATTACGATTTAAACCGCCATTTTTACGAAGCTGATTATCTTTGATGAAAGAGGCATTTTTAAGAGCTAGATCTAAAAATTCCTTATCGCCAAAAGTAGTGTATGCGTCTAAAAGACCACTTATGGTTAAGCCATTCCAAGAGGTGAGAATTTTGTCGTCTAATCTGGGTTTTGATCTTTTTTCACGAGCTTCTAAGAGCTTTTGCTGCCAGACTTTTTTCTTTTCATTAAAAACATTCTTATCCAGATTTTTTTCTTTATTGAAATCATTATCAGAATCTTGTCTAATTAGTACATAGTTCTCTTTTTCCCAATGCCCATAATTATTGATATTATAGTATTCTTTAAAAAGAGGAAAATCTTCTTTCAATAGTTCTTCGAGCTCTTTTTTTGTCCATATATAATAGGCTCCTTCTTCTAGCTTTCCATCCACATTATTACTGTCAGCATCTAATGCCGAATAGAATCCTCCTGAAGCATCTGTCATCTCCCGTTTTAAGAAATCAATAGTTTGATAGACTGTTTCCTTGTAAACGGGATTTTTATTAAGCAAATAGGCTTGACTGTATAAACTTAAAAGTTGGGCATTATCATAAAGCATTTTTTCAAAATGAGGTACATGCCATTTTTCATCTGTACTGTATCTAGAAAATCCACCACCTATCTGATCATAAACACCGCCAAAGGCCATTTGTTCTAAGGTAAGATTTACAAAATCTACCAATTTACTATCCTTGGATTGATGCGCATAACGCAACAAAAATTGATAATTGTTTGGCATCATAAATTTTGGAGCTCGGTTCATACCTCCTTGTCTTAAATCAAAACCTTGAGACCACTTTTCTACAGTTTTGGATAAGGTTTCTTTTTTAAAATCGGCATCACCTTCTTTTAAAGTAACAACATCAAGACTCTGCAATCCTTCTTTGAGTTTTGCAGCATATTCCTCAAGCTTTTCAGGTTGATCTTGGTGAATTTTTGAAATTTGATTTAGCGCATCGATCCAATTTTCTTTTGGGAAATAAGTCCCACCCCAAACAGGTCTGCCATCTGGAAGTATAATCACATTTAACGGCCATCCTCCACGTCCTGTCATTAATTGAACGGCG
>CAXBEL010000112.1:0-14385 GCA_963974735.1 uncultured Flavobacteriaceae bacterium
ATCAAAACAGAAAAGGGGTCATACAATTAGCGCTTACTAAAACAAAACACGTTTATAATGTGCACGATTATTTTTTTAGTAGAGCAGCGGGAATAGAAAAATTAGAGCAGTTATGTATTAAATACGATTTATGCCCAAGATATTGCGGTCTGCAAACTTCAATAGAACGATGTTCTCATTATAAAATTACAACCTGCAAAGGGATCTGTGTGGACGAAGAGCCTGTTGAACCCTATAACAAAAGGGTTAATGATGCATGCGATTCCCTGCTTAATTCTAAAACAGATTACTTTCTAAAATTGGCTGGGAGAACCGCTAATGAATATGGGTTTGTGTTAGTAAAAGATGGTATTTACCAAGGCTACGGTTATCTAGATAAGAGCGACCAAATAAGTAACGTTGAGGATTTCAACAATTATTTAATTAAGAAAAAACATACCTATCATACGGATAAAATAATAAGAAGTTTTATTCGCCAAATGAAAGAAAATGACTTCTATCCGCTGCTCCCAGAAGCATTAGTAGCTCAAGATTAAAAACGAGTTTTGAAAAAAAACTCAGATTATTAATTCAAATCTTAGGGCTGCGAGGATAGTTATTCTATAATTCCTTGATAAGCTCTTCGGTTACTTCTTCAACACTCTCATAATATTTTTCAACCTTTACTACGACAGATTTACTTATGGGCGTGTTACTTTTATCTGCATAATGATTGTAAGGAACAAGAACATTAGTCTCTGGGAAATAAGCCGCAATATTACCTCTTGGGATTTTGTAAGGAATAACAAGATATTTATGAGTCTTACGCTCTTTACCGTCGTAGTTGCTTTTTATATTTATAATATCCAATTTAGTTAAAGAGCGGGCTTTCATATCCTCTGGATTCATAAAAACAACCCTTCTTTCATTATAAATACCCCTATAGCGATCATTTAAGCCATAAATGGTTGTATTAAACTGATCGTGAGAACGGATAGTCATTAATAAAAGCTCGTCTTCCTTAAGGTCATGTTTTGGTAAAGAATTTATACTGAATTGTGCGCGTCCATTAGGCATCATACTAAAATCAAGATCCCGTACATTATTAGGCAGATAATATCCTGTCCCTACCGAATCCTTTGATGTATGCACAAATCCGGCAGCTATTAAATCTATTTTATCACGTAATAAGTCATAATCTGTACCCAATTCTTGCCAGTTAACCGGATGATCGCCTTTGTAATAAGCCTCTGCTATCCCGGCTATTATTTCAGGTTCAGACATTAAACCTTCATCTGCTGGCTTAAGTATTCCCTTAGACTGGCGTACCTGGCCCATACTGTTTTCTATGGTAAAGTATCTGCGTTTACCATCTTTCTCATCTTTTTCTGAACGCCCTAATGTGGGTATTATTAGAGCTGTCTTTCCCGTTACAAGATGTGTTCTGTTAAGTTTTGTGCTCACCTGCACGGTCAACTCACAATTTTCAATTGCCTGCGCTGTATATTCTGTATCAGAAGTTGCCATTAGGAAGTTGCCTCCTAGTGCCATAAACACTTTAGTCTTGCCATCGTGCATTGCCTGCATTGCCTGTACAACATCAACTCCTTCCTTATCTGATGGTTCAAAACCAAATTGCTCTTCTATAGCTTTATTTACATCTTCATCTATATAATGCATTATGCCAACACTGCGATCCCCTTGAACATTACTATGCCCACGCACAGGACAAGTACCCGCTCCAGATTTTCCCAAACTGCCTTTTAGCATCAACAGATTTACATATTCTTTAATATTCTCTACACCATTTTTGTGCTGGGTTAAACCCATTGCCCAGCAAACAATAATTTTACTCTTTTTAGCTAAAGTCCCTACTGTTAGATTAATTAGATTTTCGCTAACCCCACACTGTTTCAACAACTCGTTCTCATCATATTTTTCTACATCGGCTAAAAGAGCTTTATAGCCCTCGGTATAAGTATTAATAAAATCGTGATCAAAAATGTTATGATCTTTTTCATCAAGGAGCGCCAGCTTTTTTATAATCAGCTTCACTAAGGCAATATCCTGATTTATTTTAACTGGTAAATGAATGTCTGCCATATCTTCCCCACCTCCTAAAACACCCTTAACATTCTGAGGATTCTTAAACCGCACAAGTCCCGCCTCTTCGAGCGGATTTATACTTATTATTTTACCTCCGTTTTCTTTACATTTTTCTAAAGCCGAAAGCATTCTTGGATGATTAGTACCTGGATTTTGCCCTGCAATAATTATAACTTCTGCCTCATATAAATCTTCAAGCTTTACAGAGCCCTTACCTATTCCCAATGTTTCGACTAATGCCTTACCGCTTGATTCATGACACATATTAGAACAGTCTGGCATATTATTACTGCCCAGAGCACGAACAAAAAGACCGTATAAAAAAGCAGCTTCGTTGCTTGAACGTCCTGAAGTATAAAAAATACCTTGTTCTGGGGTATCCATTTTTTGCAATTCTTCGGCGATTAATTGAAAAGCAGCTTCATAAGATATTGGCTCATAATGAATGCTTCCCGGTCTCAAAACCATGGGATGAGTTATTCTTCCACTTTTGCCTATTTTAAAATCAGACCAGGTTGAAATTTCCTCTACCGAATATTTTGCAAAAAACTCTGGCCCCACCTTATAATTTGTAGCTTCCTCAGAAAGTGCTTTAGCACCATTTTCACAATATTCTGCAAAACTGGAAGGATTCTTAGGATCTGGCCAGGCGCAACTCATGCACGCATAGCCATCAGGTTGATTTAACTGAGCGAGACCTTTTAATGCTTTAACCACTCCCATTTCTTTAAAAGTATGCTCTAGAGCGACCTTTACACCTAGTTTTCCTGCAGCATAATCCATTGGTTCTTCTACTCGTATATTTGAAAATTCCTCGGGAATACGAAAGGAAACATTTCTCTTTTTCATAAGTTTCAATAGCTTTTTTGGAAGATATTCTTTTTGACAAAAAGAATTTACACCCTTAAATTTAGGATATATATTACTCAACCTTTATTACTAGAGTGACTTTAATAAGATTTTATGATTACTGTAAAAGGGATACTGAACCAGTCTAAACAAAAAGTTTTATTTGAGTTCGACTTCTAAAATATTAGCATCGTCCTTTCTCCCTTCGTTGGAAATATACAGGGTCCCCGATGGACTGAAAGTGATTCCTTCTGGTTGATTAAACTCCTCAGGATCTAAATAATGGATCTTTTTTGGGTTTCCGTTTGTATCGAGGATAAGTAACTTTGGATTTACCCCTTCTAAAATATAGAATTCACCGGTAACTGGATTGATGGCGATCTCAGAAGGACGTAACGTATTATAAAGCTTTTTAGCTCTGTGCTCTTTAAATATTTTATCCTCCAGGTTTATATCTAAAATAGCAGCAGAATCCAGTTGATTGGTTTTTAAGCTGTACCCATAAATAGCCTTATATTTGTCATTATCTGGATTTCGATCTTTGGCAGCCAAGAGAAGCCTATCTTTTTTGATATCTAATGCCAAACCCTCAATATTATTTTTTTTGTAGAGTGGCGTATCAAATTCCTTAACGCTTGGTTTTTTAGTCTGAAAATTATTTACGACGAATAAGGTTCCATCACTGCGCATAACATATGCATCATTTTTAGTAGATGCAATAGCTTCATAATCCCCGTTGTCTCCAAAGTTAATCTCACGATCAATACTGTTCTTTTTAAGATCGTAAATAAAAATTATACCATCCTCATCTTGAACGCAGGCAATCTTATTTTCACTTAACCAACTAATGCCCGATACTTCTTCCAACACTTCTGGCAATTCCCATTTATTAACTACTTTATAAGTCTTTTCCTTGTGCTTCTTATCAAATGATTTAAAATACGGTCTATCCTTAAATGCCAGCACAATACTACCCGCCACTACCAAGACAGTAATTATTATTGTTACAACAAACTTATTCATGACTTTCATTTTTTAAATGTAATGCTCAAATCTGTAAAAAATTTGGAATACTAATAATCTGCTATAAAGTAGATTTATTATTTTTATTATAAGTGAAAATTAAGCTAAAGGTGCGCTCCTTAACCAACTTTTTATGGCAGTTTTAATAGGGGTAACAATACCAAAAATTAGAGGATTTATTGTTTATTTTATAAGAAGATAATTAAAAAGAAAAAGGTGATTGCTCGAGAGAATCACCTTTTCATTCTTAAAAATATTAAATAACTATTCCTAGTAGTAAGAAACCTATTGTTTAGTAAGTTTCAACATAAGTACATCGTGTGGGGGCACTTTGCTTTTTAAAGCTTTCTTTGTTGTACCAACATCTTTATGCTTCCATAGATCTCTTAACTCATAAGTAACTTCATTTAATTTAGCATCAATATTATTTAAAGTATCTACTACCTTTTCATTTACCCAATCAAAATTCACCTGTTTTTCAGACTCACTTCGATTTAAAAACGTTACTGCCCAAGCCTGATCTTTAAGAGGCTTAAACCAGTATTCAAGTCCGTCTTCAGTCTTGTATTTAAATCCTTGAATACCTAGAGAATCCTGATCTACAG
The DNA here is from genome assembly GCA_963974735.1 of uncultured Flavobacteriaceae bacterium. Classification (GTDB taxonomy): domain Bacteria; phylum Bacteroidota; class Bacteroidia; order Flavobacteriales; family Flavobacteriaceae; genus Leeuwenhoekiella. The sequence goes on from CAXBEL010000112.1 coordinate 4,563, forward strand.
CTATAGCTTCTGCATTAGTCAATATTTCTCGTGTTTCTGCGCTCATTGCATCAAGATCATTACCTGCCATAAGAGGTGCTGCAAGCATACACCACATCGCGAAATGCCCTCTGTCTTCACTAGCTGTCATACCATTACCTACTTCCATCATATCAGGATCATTCCAATGACCAGGCCCTGCATATTTGCGTAGGCCATCCTGCATATCCAGAATTCTTAAAACACCCCAAGATGACCAGTCACCGTGATCTTCTTCACAATCCCAGCAAGCATAAATATCTCCTGTAGTACGCCATAAATGACCTACATCTTCAGCCCATTCCCAAGGCTTGTTGTCTCCCCACTCACAAATGGATAGTACAATTGGCCTTCCTGCCTCATGCAGGGCGTCACGCATCGTCATATATGCACCCTCTGCTTTTAATCCTTCGGTATTGCACCAATCATACTTAAGATAGTCAACACCCCAGCTTGCATAGGTTTGCGCATCCTGAAACTCCCGTCCCCGGCTACCTGGATGTCCACCACACGTTTGCCAACCAGCATCACTATAAATACCAAACTTTAGTCCTTTAGAATGAACATAGTCAACTAGAGCTTTCATACCAGAAGGAAATTTCTCTTTATTTTCGTGTATAAAGCCCTGCTCATCCCGTTGTCCATGCCAGCAGTCGTCGATAACTATATATTCATAGCCGGCATCCTTCATTCCGCTTTCTACCATATTATCTGCAGCTTTACGTATTACTTCTTCGTTAATATCACACGCAAATTTATTCCAGCTGTTCCAACCCATAGGCGGTGTATCTGCAAGACCTTCAAATTTCTGTGCAGTAGCATTAAAAGCTATAAGCGACAAAATAAGTACAAATATTTTCTTCATTACAAATTGGTTTAAAAAGATATTCCCTGTAAAAATTTACAGGGAATATACATATTGAGTTTACTTAAAGTTATAGTTATAAGGCTTCAAATCGCACATTGTCGATAGCAAAATTTAATAAGACATCTGCTCCTTCGAAAGCCATACCGAACTCTGCATCTACCAAGCTGAAATCTGGTACACCTAACACGGAACAGGGTATTGTAACTGTTTTCCAACTACCTTCTGTATCAAAAGCTTCTCCAGTTTCATTCCAAGGTTCCCAATTATAAAATGCGTCAACACCGTCTGCATCCCTAAACCGTATTCTAAACATACCTGCTGCTAACGGTTCTAATGTGTTAATATCAAATTTTAGAACATAATCTCCAACATTAGATCCTACAGTTGCTGCTCCATTAAAGGTGGCATCATTTCTCCACAGCATATCCTGCCATCCTGTACCTCCCGTTTGGAAGTTCGCTCTACCGTAGCTACTGCCATCTAAACTGATAGAAGGATCATTTTCAGGACCTACACTACCCCAATAAATTCCATAAGTATCCCAATCAAAGAAAACCAAATCAGCATCTGCTACAGGATCTGGACCTGAACAACCTCCTGGAGTATCAAATCGTACATTATCTATCGCAAAATTTAAAAGCACATCAGCACCTTCGAATGCCATACCAAATTCTGCATCTACCAAGCTAAAATCAGGTACGCCTAAAGCAGAAAGTGGAATTTCTACAGTAACCCAACCACCATCAGTAGTGAATGGTTCTCCAGTATCTAGCCAAGGTTTCCAATCATAGAAGGCATCTACTCCATCTGCATCCCGAAAACGAATTCTAAACATACCATCTGTAAGAGGCTCAATTACATTTATATCAAATTTAAGAGAGTAATCTCCAAGATTAGAACCTACAGTTGTAGCTCCATTAAATGTGCTGGCATCATTTCTCCAGAATAGATCCTGCCATCCAGTACCTCCTGTTTGAAAATTAGCTCTACCGTAGCTGCTACCATCAAGACTTAAAGCTGGCTCATTTTCAGAACCTACATTACCCCACCAAGCACCATTTTCATCCCAGTCAAAAAAGACCAAAGCAGGATCACCTACTGGACAAACACCACCATCACCTTCTACTTCAATGCCTAGAGCGCTTAATAAACCTTCAGGAATCAATACTCTGTTAATCTCGTGAATAATACCATTTGTAGCACCAATGTTAGTGCTGGTAATTAAAGAAGGTATTGCCTCACTAAACGAAGGTCTTAAACGTGGACTATCACCACTAAGGTCAACTGTAATTTCGTCCCCATAAACTGTTGTAATAGTTCCATCAGGTAATTGACTAGACATCAATAAACCAACGTGAAGGTGATATTTTAATAAATCTGCCAAAACAGCTATTTCTTCTGGAGTATCAAAATCTTCAAGACTTTCAAAATTGCCAGTTTCAGCAAACAATCCTTCGAAAGCAGCATTGTTAGGAACAAAAGCGGTAAACTCATCATCTCCCTCTAAAGTTGCAGATAAACCAGCTTTTTCAACAGCTGCTAAAAATGAGCTGTATCCTCTGTCTTCACTTCTGTCTACTAAATTTAATGTTGCACTTAAAACACTTTGAAAAACTTCTTCTGGCAATAAGACCTTATCAACACCATGAACAATACCGTTTACACCTTGTATGTCTGTAACAGTTACAGCACCAGTTGTATAACTTGCATCAGAAACTACACCATCTGCATCTACAGCTACAGTACCACCCTGCATAGTGGTTAACTCTCCACCTAAAACATCTGAAGCTGTTGCATTAGAACCGGCCACAACGTGATAGGTTAAAACTTGGGTCAATATCTCTGCTGGGATATCACTAAGACTAGCCCAACCAAAAGCACCATTTAATTCTGTCATCAAACCTTCAAACGCCATATTATTGGGCGCTAACAAGGTAAATGGATAACTCTCATTTTCTGTATCTGTAATAGATAACGTTTCCGTTAAACCTGCTACTTCAATAGCGTCAACAAGAGTAGAAAAATCTGGATTAGCTTTTAATTGATCGACAACCGTAGGTGGCATAAGAACTGCATCAATTGTATGCACCACTCCATTTGTCCCACCAATGTCATATTTGCCATCAACTAAACCGGCCATACCATTGAAAGTGGTTCCTCCATCAAGATTTGTATAAAAACTTAAGTTAGTGCCATCAGGTCCTGTTGCCATTGTGTTTAGGTAACCCGTAGTCATTGTAGCACTAAAGTCTGCAGTAGTTGTACTTAAAACATGATTTAACAATACATTTTCCAGTTCCTCTTCACTAAGAGCAGAAACATTTACCCCCTCAAAAGCAGCATTATTAGGGGCGAATAAGGTATAAGTACTTGTTGTTCTTAGCGTGTCATCCAAACCTGCATCGCTAAGAGCACTTGACAATGTAGAAAGATCAGAAGATTCAGATACAATTTCACTTATATTTCTAGGGTCATCCCCTAACTGCGGATATAGCTCTTCATCATCTTCACAAGAAACAAAGCCTGTTACTGCTATAAAGACAAAGAAACACCGATATATTAAATTAGAAATTTTCATTACTTTATTATTAGTGATTATTATTGTACAAAACCAAACTGATCTACGAAGTAAACATTACCTGCCCCTTCAGAAGCACATTGAAAATCGATTCTTGTGATTTCTTCAGGTGGTGTAGAGGTTGGATAAAAAGACTTTAATTCCAAAACAATTTTATTCCATTGTCCAGGTACAACGTCTATTTTATAATAATCTGTTTCAGCATTATTTGACCCTAAATCTTCATCATTAACCCTAAGCTTTATTCTTGTTACCCCTTCTTCTGGATAAATAGATACAGCCATCGTAGTATAATCTGAAAAAACAAGAGGCTCAGCATCAGCCGCAGGAGTGAATGTCAAACCTTCCCACTGTCCTGTAGTTTTCTTTACAGAGCTTGCTCCAAGGGCTATTTCTGATGACTCTTCTTGAGGCTCACCCCATCCTCCTAATTCCCAAGCGTTTAAACCGTCTGTATAAATAGGATAGTTAAAACCATAAGAAGAAGATTGAACTATAGCACCTCTAGTCGTATATACGTATATAAAAGCTTGTACAACTCCATCAGGAACTGCTACAGTTACTTCTGTATCTGTAACAGATAAAATGTCTGCATCCCGCTCTTCTAAATTACCATCTTCTTCAGTTCCGCTAGAGAAAATAACTTCCTCTACATCACTAAAATCTCCACCGTGAAGAACCACCGCACTGCGACCATCTATTAATTCTTCTGTAAACTCTACAATAGTTAAGAGAGAAAAATCATATTCGGTTACCCCTGCAGAATTTTCCAATCTTAAAGTGTTGGATTGTTTAACATAAGGTGCATCCTCAGGAATGGTTACGAAAGCAAGCTTATCTGTTAATAGTGCAGGATTGAACCCAGCTCTATAGCCATTAAAGGAAATTGACTGTAAAGTCGATAAATTCTCACCTCTTATAATGTAAGTGTTTTCTAATACCCCTTGTGTAACAGGCGTACCTTCTCTTGCCTCATTTACACTTGTTATAACAGGTGGCTCATTTGAACCTCCCACTGTGGTTTCATCTCCAAATTCATTCTCACATGAACTAAGAGAAAATACGGCCAGTAAAACCAAACAAAGTTGGTAGGCACTTTTTCTAATATGCGTTATTTTTTTCATAATACTTTTTTTTATGTTATTCTTCTTCTATTCAAATTCATAAGGCACAGGAGGTTCTGATAATGCTGGGTTATTCTGTATTTCATTACTTGGGTAAGGAAACAACAGATCCTCTGCATTAGGAGTATAAGTCTCTGATGTCACAGTAGGAGGAGTAGTATCATCATTATAAGTACCACGCTCTGTATTTGCTAAATAATTTAATGCAAATTCAGGACCTTGTCTTACGATATCATACCAGAACTCAAATTCAAAGGCTAACTCAATTCTTCTTTCGTGGAAAACATCATCTAAAGTTGGATTTGCAATATTGTCCAATCCTGCTCTTCTTCTTACTTTATTTAAAGATTCTATTCCATTAGCTACAGAACCACCACCTTTAAGAGCCGCTTCAGCATTAATCAACAACAACTCTCCATAACGTAAAATATAAGTGTTATTAGGGTAACTCTGTTCACCACCTCCACCATTTGTGGAAGCATTACCTACAACATACTTTTTAATCCCAACATTAGTTCCCTGATGGTCCACATTTTCTGAAACTGTGTAACCTCCATTTAAGTCTGGATAGTAAGAACCCGGATCCATTATAGTAGCATAATATCTTAAATCCTGTTCTTTGTCCTCATAAGATTCTTGCAAATCGATAGAGGGTCCTATTGCGGAATAACCATCTGAAAAACCTGTTACACCAGATTGTGCAAAAAGCGACTGCAGTCCATTTCCTTCAGAGTATTGACCTGAAGTACCCCATTGAAGTGCAAAAATAGATTCTGGATTGTTATCATTTTCAGTTAAGAATAAATCGTAGTAACTACCAGATGGGTCTCCATCTGCAGCATCACCACCATATAATTTAAATTCGCCAGAATCTATAACCTCCTGAGACAATTGATATGCCATTGCATTATCACCTTCATAAAGGTATATTTTAGCAAGCATAGCTTTTGCTGAACCACTAGATACTTTAGCATTTAAATCAAAATTTGAACCTCTGGTTTTTGAGTAGCAATTTGCTACTGCAAATTCCAAATCCCTTTTGATAAACTCATACACATCTTCTATAGGGTTACGAGGTACTACAGGCTCTAAAACATATTCTGTATTATCTGCTATTATAGGAACTGATCCAAATATTCTTACCAGATAAAAATATGCAGTAGCTCTAATAAATCGAGCTTCACCCAGCGCATTATTAGTAACCTCTTGTGGTACATCTCCACTTACCGCCTCAGGCAATGTATTAATAAGTGTATTTGATTGAGCTACTACAGCATAAAGAGATTCCCAAGACTGCGTAAGTGTGTTGTGCTGACCAGTAATGGCGAAGTTTGTAAAATCGGCATTTCTTGGATCCCAAGTACGCCCATTGCCCGAGCTCAATTCACCAATACACCAGGCTACGTTAGTTATAAAATTAAACCACGGTCTGGAATACAAATGATTGGTTGAATTCTGAACCTGATCTGCTGTTTGATAAAAATCTGCGACGCTATATGAATCTTCAGGTGGTCGTTCTAAAAAATCACCGCTACAAGAAGGGACAAATAACAAAGCGGACATAACCAAAATAAGCTTTGCTTTTAATAATTTCTTCATCATTTTTTTTTTAAAATTCAACATTTAATCCTAAAGTAAACGTTCTTGGCGAAGGATACCGCCCATTATCAACACCTAATAAAAGTGCATTTTGATTGTATGCTCCTACCTCAGGATCATAACCTGAGTAATCTGTAAATGTGTATAGATTTTGAATGCTTCCATATATTTTCAACTTATTTAAACCTATACGGTCTATTGTAGATGCTGGAAGATTATATCCTAATGTAACATTTTGTATTCTTAAATAAGAACCATCTTCAATATATCTATCTGAAATATTGATGTTTGGAGTATCATTTCTAGCCAATCTTGGAGATCCTGCATTTGGATTATCTACAGACCAGTAATCTAATACAGATGGCGCTTGATTTACATAATAACTATTAGCGGCCGTTAGTGTACGGTTAACAGCATTAAAGATATCGTTACCATAAGATCCTTGTAGGAATATTGATAAGTCAAAATCTTTGTAGCTAAATGAGTTTTGGAAACCATAAGTAAAATCAGGGTGAGGATTTCCTATTACAGTTCTATCATCACTATTAACAACCCCGTCTCCATTAACATCTTTATACTTTATATCACCTAACCAGGTAGTACTAAATAGTGCGTCCTCAAACGGTCTTCCAAATTGTACTGGCGCTCCATTAATATCATCTACTGATCTAAAAAGACCTTCAACTTGATAACCGTAGAATAAACCAATAGGCTGACCTACTTTAGTAAAGGTTATGTTTTGATTGGATTGATTAAGAGACAAATCCCCATTAATCGTTAGATCTCCCAGTAATTCTTTCACAGTATTTTTATAATGTGAGAAAGTAAGTGTAGAACTCCAAGTGAAGTCTGTATCACGGATAGTTTTGTAATTAATCGTTACATCAATACCTTGATTTTCCATCTCACCTAAGTTAACCCACGGTGCTGTGATAGCTCCTGGTGAGTTACCTCCTGTTATAAAGTCTGTTACCGCTAACTGATACAAGAAGTCTTTAGATATCTTATTATATACTTCGATCGTAGTATTTAATCTAGAATCAAATAAACCGAAATCCAAACCTAAGTTTGTTTGAGTTGAAGATTCCCAAGTTAAATCTGGGTTTGCAAAGTTTGCAAATTCAAATCCAGTACCCGTACCTGTAGAAATTGTATTTAATCTAGCTCCGTATGCGAAGTTAGGAATGGCCTGGTTACCTACCTCTCCGTAACCACCATATAATTTGATATTTTGAACAGCATCAAAATCTTCCATAAATGCTTCATTGGATAATCTCCAAGATGCTGAAACAGATGGGAAATAACCCCATTTGTTACCTTCTGCAAATTTTGAAGATCCATCTGCTCTTACAGATGCTGTAATATTGTATCTATTATCAAAGGAGTAGATAGCACGCCCAAAGAATGACTGTAAAGCAGAACTACCCTGATATTGATCTGTGAAATCATTAGCATTACCAGTACCTAAAATTGGCACATCATTACTAACAAAATCCCCATCTTGAGCAATAACACCTTGCCAGCTTGATTCTTGAGATTCCTGACCCAACAATACTGTTAAATCGTGTTTATCACCAAATGAGTTGTTATAAGTCAATAAGTTTTTGAGAATCCAGAAATCATTGTTCTCACGTCTTATACTCAATAAGTTTGTTCCTCTGTCCAAAGCTCCATATGAAAAAGTTGGTTGAAATCTATCACTTAAATTATTTCCAAAATCCCCACCAAACTCTGTTCTAAAAGTCAGATTATCGTGTAATTTAAACTCTGCATAGATATTACCTAATAATCTATCTCTACGTAGATCATTTCTGATACTTAACGCTTCTGCTATTGGGTTTCTTAAACCAAATGCAATCTCATCTGGAGTGGTTGGTCCGGCAAAAGACCCATCAGGATTATAGATTGCAGTAGCTGGATTATTTAATAAGGAAAGAGAAATAATACCATTACTAGAACCATTTAAGGTAATTTCCTCATTGGTTCTACTCCCTGTCAAACTTATTCCCGCGCTTAACCAATCTTTAATTTTGGCATTCACGTTAGCTCTAATTGTTATACGATCAAAAGAAGACCCTATTACGGTACCTTCTTGATCTACATAACCTGCAGACACAAAATAATTAATATCCTCACTACCACCAGAAAATGAGAGTTCGTGATTCGTCATCAAAGCATCGTCGAAGATCGCACGCTGCCAATTGGTCCCAGAGCCCAGTAAGCTTGGATTCAAAAATTCTATCTGTTCGTTAAGACCGTAAATTTCTCCAATGGTATTTTGAAGTTCTGCATATTGTGGCAAGTTCATTACATCAATACGGTTTGTAGGACGTTGAATACCTGTATAAGTACTGTATGATAATTTACCTTCTCCTTTCTTACCTTTTTTGGTAGTGATTATAACAACCCCGTTAGACCCTCTAGAACCGTAAATTGCAGTTGCAGAGGCATCTTTAAGAATGTTTATAGATGCGATATCACTTGGGTTTAATGCGGCTAACGGACTCACACCCGTAGAACCAGAGCCTTCACCCAGGCCACCATCTGCGATTGAACGACCACTGGTCGCAATATTTCTTGAGTCACCAGAAATAGGCACTCCGTCTATAATATATAACGGCTCACTTGATCCTGTTATAGAGTTTACACCTCTAATTCTAACAGAAACCGCACTACCCGGTTGTCCAGAGTTTTTTGTTATACTCACACCAGCAGCACGACCTTGCATTAATTGATCAATACCCACTTGAGGAATGTTTTCTATCTCCTCTACATTCACTGTAGATACAGAACCACTTATATCCTCTTTCAGCTGGGCACCGTACCCAATTACAATTACTTCGTCCAGACCTTCTGCACTTTCAGTAAGCGTAACATCTATTTGAGTACGACTTCCTATCAACTCCTCTTTTTCCTCAAAACCTACATAGCTAAATACGATAACGTTTGAGTCTTCGGCCCTAATTTCATACTGACCGTCGAAGTCTGTCGAGGCGCCGGTATTAGTCCCTTTAATAAGGACATTAACTCCTAAGAGCGGTGTACCGTTAGCGTCACTAACAGTACCTGTTACTGTCTTCTGAGCAAAAGCCTGGGAAGCAGAACATAATACTAATAACACGAAAAGTTTTCCTAGAACCTTCGTGCTAAAAATTGAATAAAATTTTAAGTAGTGCATGAAATAAAATTTAAGAATTTTATTGATTAATAATTGTTCAAATGTAGAAATACCATTAACGCGTATGAGAATTTACAATTTTCATAATATAAATAGCTTTTTTTGTGATATCCAAAATTAGACTCATTGTTAACCTTGTGTTAATAGTATTTTATCATTTGTTTATCATATTTTGCCTAAATAAAATTTTAACTGTTAAAACTTACGTATATCCAGCGATTTAGGTTTTCAAAATATCTTTTTATTAAAAATTTTAGCTTTTAATAAAGTATGTCAATCCTTAATACTCTCTTAAATTGAGAGTGGCAGCTGTAATGTCGAAATTACAATACTCTTTTGATCCCTTTAAATTCCTCCCTAAATTCACTGGGGGTACAGTGTTTTATTTTCTTAAAAACACGATTAAAATTTGCAATGTTATTAAAACCACATTTAAAACCAATTTCCCCTATACTCAT
>CAXBEL010000113.1:0-14285 GCA_963974735.1 uncultured Flavobacteriaceae bacterium
TTGGAGGTGTTTTAAATGTTACTTTATGAGTACTTTAGATAACGCATACGCTTTGTTAATAGGGGTGGGAAATGATCTTCCGATAACCGTAAAAGATGCTACCGCAATTAAGAACATTCTGGCTGATGATACCTTAGCGGGTTATCCTCCTCAAAACATCATTTTGCTTACAGAGAAAGAAGCCACAAGAAAAGGAATCCTTGATGGATTTGACGATCTGATTTCCAAAATTAATGAAGATTCTTCTGTTCTTCTTTTTTACTCTGGACATGGAGGTTTGTACGAGCCCTGGAATCAGTTTTATCTGGTCCCCAATAATTTTGATCCAGTAGAATATGAAGATACCTGGGTAAAGGCAGAAGAACTTAAACAAAAGATTCAAGCCATTAAATCCCGACGCCTCATTTTCTTTTTAGATTGTTGTCATGCTGCCGGTATGACTCATGCTATGCCTACAACTGTAGCCGCTGGTGCAGAAGAAAAGCTTGAAAATCCTGATGGGCTTGCTCAAAAAATTGATGACGGCAAGGGCATGTCTATTATATCTTCATGTAGGGAAGATCAGCTATCTTATATAATGGATGGCGATAGCAACAGCCTTTTTACAAAATGTTTAATAGAGGTCCTTAAAGGTCAACATAAAGAACATTTTGATGAAGAGTACGTTAGAATTTCTGAGGTTTTTCAATATATTTTTAAAAAAGTTCCCGAGCGTAATCCAGAACAGCGCCCGTATGCAAACCTGCAGATTTATGATGATTTCGTTCTTAGTAATATTCCAAAAAAGCTAAGAAAAGCTGTAGTAGAAAAAATTGCCGAAAAAACTCCTACTACCAGCGGAAGTAAGGAGGAGGTAATTACAGTTTTTCGAGAACAGGAAGAGGCAGAACAGGTAATCATTTTTGTACACGGATTTTCTGGGGAAGCCGCTTCAACCTTTGGTAATATTCCCAATTACCTTATAAATAATCCAGAATTGGATGATTGGGATCTGTTTCCTTTAGGATATAGTCAATATGTCAAACCAGACCTGGGAAAAGGGATATGGGCTTCTCCTGATGATATTCAGAAAATAGCAGATTACCTTGCCACATCCATTAAATACAAATTTGGCAAATACAAACGTATTGCAATTATAGCCCACGGGCTGGGAGGTCTTGTAGCGCAACGGGCTATTGTGGACTTAAATACAAAGAATATGGAACGTATAAGTCATCTGTTGTTATTTGCAACTCCAAGTAAGGGATTAAAAAGTTCTGCTTTAGAAAAATTGTGGAATAGAAAATATAGGGAATTGAGCGCAAATGGGGATTTTATTACCAACTTGAGAAAAGACTGGAATTCAACATTCGGTAATTCCTATCCCTTTACATTTAAAGCTATAGCCGCAACCTACGATGAATTTATTACTGTAGAGTCTAGTTTAGAACCATTTGATAAAGAACACCATGTAACCTTTACTGCAAATCATTTTTCGCTTGTAAAACCAAAAAGTGAGGATGATGATAGTTATAATTTAATTCTAAATATTCTTACAGAAACAACTTTTGAAAAACAGAATACTGACGATGAAGAGGTGAATTTACTGTTGGAAAAATATGAAACTGTTATCAACGAATTACTTCCCAAGGTAAATGAGATGGACAGACGCGGACTGGAACAGCTGGTTTTTGCACTTGAAGGTATGAATAGGAGTGAAGAGGCTATGTCCATACTTGGCACCAATGAAATAGCAAAGAATGACTCCGATTTATTAGGAATTCTTGGTGGCCGTTATAAGCGAAAATATTTGAAAAGTTTTATCGCTAAGGATGGAGAAGAAGCTTTAAAATACTATTCACAAGCTCTCAAAATGTCTAAGGATAAGAAAGATAGTAAGCAAATTTACTACCACGCTATTAATCTCGCTTTCTTAAATTTAATAATAAAAAATGACCAATCCAGAATGCAGGAATATGCAAGATTGGCACTGGAAAATTGCGAGAAGGATCCATTTAACAGCTTATGGAAACTGGCGACTCTGGCTGAAGCAAATCTATATCTAGGCAATCTGGAAACTTCAAAAGAGTTTTATGAGAAAGCAGCAGCAATGGCAGGACAACGTGAAAAAATCTCAATTCATACAAATGCATATACAGCATACACAAGCCTAATGGGAACAGATAATCCTGATGATCAATTTATTATGTTCTTGAAAATGAATTTTTTGTTGTAAATTAACATTTCATTAGTAAGATCTATTTCAATATGATGTGGTTCCCGCCAAGCTATTGGAATAAAAATATAAACCCCTAAAAAAAATGTAAATGACAATCACTTAAACCTAATCCTTTATTTTTATGTCAACTGGCACTATTTTTTTTAGTTATTCCCGGGATGATTCCGATTTTGTACTTAATCTGGCTAAGAATTTACGAGATGCAGGAGCTACCATTTGGCTTGATCAACTTGATATTCAACCCGGCACAAGATGGGATCGATCCATTGAAGAAGCACTTTCTAAGTCGAGTACCTTACTGGTAATTCTTTCAAAATCCTCTGTTTCTTCAGCAAATGTATCAGATGAATATTCTTATGCTCTTGAAAAAGACAAAACAGTTGTTCCCGTTCTTCTTGAAGAATGCGAAATTCCTTTTAGATTAAGACGTTTACAATTTGCAGATTTTACTCAGGATCAGGAAAAAGGAATAGAAACCTTAATCTCATCTTTAAAGCTGGATAAAAGAGTTGCAAATAAGCTGGCAGATGTTGCTAAGCCAGGAAAGGATCAGAGCAAAAGTGCTGCTCAACCTACACCTATAGATCCTACTTTAGCGCCACCCACTCCAGAAACTGATACTACATCTATTTCTGAAGAAGAAGCAAAAAAAATGCAGGCCGATCAAAAAAAGATAGAGGAAAACGCTAAACTAGAGGCAGAGAAAAAAAGACAGGCCGAAGAGGTTCGCCTTCAGGAAGAAAAAGAGCAAGAAAGAAAAGCCGAAGAAAGCAGACTTCAATTAGAAAAAGATAAAAGAGCAGAAGAAGCCAGACTTCAAGCAGAAAGAGATAGAAAGGCCGCCGCCGAGAAGCAGGAACAAGAGCAAAAGCGTATAGCTGAAGAGTCCAGACTTCAAGCAGAAAAAGACCGAATTGAAAGAGAAAATGCCAGCAAAGCTTCAACTGCAGCTATAAATACTCCAACTACAAAAAGTAAAAGTAAAATGCCTTTGTATATAGGCATTGCGGCAGCCGTAGCGGTTATAGCCGTTCTGATAATCATTTTTTCTGGAGGAGATTCTAAAGCACCGGGTGATAATCAAGAAGAAAATATAGCAATTACCCAGGCTGATCTTGATGCCGCTGTAAAAAAAGCAAAAGATGAAACAAACTGGGAATCTGTTATGGAAACTCCATCACTAGCCGCTTTAAATGGTCATCTTGAGGAATATGCTCCTTGTGAACATGAGGAAGAAGCTAAAGAAATGATTCAGAAGATAGAATCTCAAAACTCAGAAGAGCAAAAAGATACAGACAACTGGAACTATGCCCAAGATACTGAACAGGGCAGAGGAAAAATGAAAGACTATTTAAATTATATAAGAGATAATGGTGGTTCTGAAGCGAGACATTATGAAGAAGCACAGGCTGCTATCGATAATTTATTAAATCAAGAAGGATATATTGAATATGGTAACCGAAGCCGAGAAGAAGGAAGAATTTCTAAAACTCGGTTTTTTAATAAATATTCTTTTGCTAAAGATTCTACAGAAAGGGATATGAGACCTGATGTAGGAGAATATATAATAGCCACAGAGAAGGGAAGGCGCATTCGTCAAGGAGTTATAGGTGTTGATTCTAATTCTGAACCTACCCGTTATGCCAGTGAAAGTGGCGAAGTAATGAAAGTGCTTGACGTAAAACCAAGTGGTTCTACATCACTTTGGGTTAAAGTTGCATTTGCAAGAAACTAAACCAGGTTAGATGGCTTAGTAACCGCTTAAAACTAATTACTATGTCTAGAAGCTACAGATTAATACGACTGCTAGGTCTATTAATAGCCTTCTGCATCTTGCAGTCTTGCTATTCTGTACGTCTTAAAAATACCAGCGGTGTCCCTATGCCAGACCCATTGAGTTCTAGAGTCAACTATTATAGAGATATAAAGGTTCATGAGAAGGATACTGTAATTACTATAGGCGCCTTAGATAAGGATTTTACACTTCTAATCAAAGATTGTAATCCTGGTGGTTTACATACTGTGGAATACAGAAACACATTTGGTGGTATACTTCTCAGTGCAGTCACCTTTGGCAAAAAGCGAAAGGTGAAAATAAAATATGTCTGCATGAAACCAGTTAATTAGATGAAAAATGGCTTCAACAACACCTTTTCCTAAAACCGAGTGGGATACTTTGCATAATAATGGTCCGTTCCCTTTAAAACTTCTTTATGTGACAGAGCTGGAAGGAGAAGCCAATATTCCTTCTAAGGTGGATCGTTATAATGATGCTGCTCAGGAAATTCAAAAGCTATTGCAAGAAACCTTAGATAATAATGAAGGCTTTAGAGCCTATGGCTCACGCTGGTCTATGTCTAATATTGCACATCATGCTGAGAGAATGCACTATAACGGATTTATGAATATTCATCTTCCTATTGCCGAAGAAAATCTTCACGAGAATGCATCTTATAATTCGTCTAATCTTTTCCTATTTCAATGTGGGAATACAATAAAACGCATATCGGAAGTTCTTGGAGCCCACGGCAAATCCTTAAAAGCAAGTGGTGCGAGTAATGGACAAACAATTGCCGGTTGCGTTTCTACCGGTGTACACGGCTCTGCTTTAGATGTGGGGGCTGTACAAGATTATGTGGTTGGTATAAATTTAATTACTGGACCAGAAATTAATGATATTGTTTATCTGGAGCGGCATACGAAACCTGCTCTAAGCAATACTTTTATTGCCCAAATAAATGCAAGAGTAATACGAAATGATAAGCTGTTTAATGCTGCTTTAGTGAGTTTAGGAAGCTTCGGTTTTGTCCACGGAGTAGTTATAGAAGCCGAAGATCGCTTTCTGTTAAAAAGGTATGTAAGAAAAATAAAAAAAGAGCTGGCTTTAGAACTGGCTCAAACTATGGATTTTAAAAATTCATCATTTAAAATAGATGAGGAGTTTGATGAAAATGGGAAGCCAAAAAGACCTTATCATTATAAAGTATTTATGAATCCATATAACAATGAAAATCAGTATGTTGTAGAATTAATGTACAAGCATCCCTATGCTGTACCTTATCCAGATCCTTTTCCTATAATTAATAAATCTGTTTACCGTGATCTTATTCATTTGTTTATAAAGATTTCTGAGAAATTCCCAGATAGTATCCCTTGGTTTATAAAACGTTTGAAGAAAGTTATCCTTCCTGAAGTAAATGAACAAACAACTGGAACGCTTGCTGAGATCTTTTGGGATGCACCTTATCAAGGACCTGCCTTTGCCTGTTCGGTAGGAGTGGACTATAAGGATTCTCCAAAAGCTCTGGATTTATTAGCCAAACTTGCTGAAAATGAAGGTCCCATCCCCGGAATTTTTGCAATGCGGTTTGTAAAAAAATCTGAAGCGATTTTGGCGTTTTCTAAATTTCCAATAACCTGTATGATAGAAATAGATGGCGTCTTATGGAAGAAATCCAAGAAGCTCATGAGTTTAAAACAATTCACACGTAGAATGATAGAGGTGTTAAAACAAAACGATGTTCCATTTACAATTCATTGGGGCAAAAACTCAGATTGGGGATTTTCCGGACTAGTAGAACATATGTACGGGGAGAATGCTCAAACATGGAAAAATATAAGATCTGCTTTTCTTACTGAAAAAATGGCTAAACTTTTTAGTAATGATTTTTTAGATGCAACTGGCTTATCTCAATTGCAACAAAATGTGGATGAAGACCTTATTGCTTCTCTTACCTAATTCATGTAGGCTACTTCTTTATCTTTTTCTTCTCGTTGTATTTGCTGTGCAATTTCTTGCACTTCATCAAGTACTCTCAATAAGTTGCCGCTCCAGAGTTGAGCTATTTCTTCTTCAGAATATCCACGTCGCACCAGTTCTAAAGTAACATTCAAGGTTTCAGAAGCGTCACTCCAGCCTTCTATACCGCCGCCGCCATCAAAATCTGAACTTATCCCAACGTGTTCCAGACCCATAAGATCAACCATATAATCTATGTGATCTACAAAATCTGCTACATTCACAGCAGGAGGGAGGCTGTCCATCGTTTTCATTTTAGCGTCTCTTATCTTGCTCATTTTTTGATAATTGCCAAAATAAGCTTCCCGCTCATCTGTAGATAATTTACTGTACTCTTCTCTTTCCAGCCACTGAACCCCTAAGGAATCCATAACTTTTTTGCCCACTTCTTTTTTGTATTCATCTAATGCAGCATCCTTATCTGGATTTACATAAGAACTAAAGGCCACGGTCTGTACAACCCCACCATTTTCTTTCATAAGTTGAAGCTGCTCATCATCCAGATTACGACTATGCTCTCCAAGAGCTCGTGCAGAAGAATGCGATGCGATTAATGGGGCTTTACTCAATTCTATCATTTGTTTCATTGCTTCCTTTGATGGATGGGAAACATCGATCATCATACCCAAACGATTCATTTCTTTTATAACTTCTTTTCCTAAATCACTCAGACCACTATTTAGCCAAATACTATCCTTTTCACCCGTATTGCTATCAGCTAATTGACTGTGCCCATTGTGTGCTAAAGACATATAACGACCACCAAGATTATAGAATTTTTCAACATTATTTATATCTGTACCAATGGGATAACCATTTTCTATGCCTATCATGGCTACTTTTTTACCCGCGTTATGAATGCGCCTTACATCATCTGAGGTAAGAGCAAGTTCAATTTCTTCAGGAGCAATTTCTTCTACCAGTTTGTGAATGGCATCAAATTTTGAAATCGCATTGTCATAAGCTTTCTTATAACCTGTATCTGTGAGTGTATCCTGACCGGTATAAACGATAAACCAAGCTACATCCAGTCCTCCTTCTTTCATTTTAGGAAGGGTAATTTGGGTGTCAAGATCCTGTGTATAATTAATGGAATCTGTAAAGTTGCTCACATTAATATCACAGTGCGTATCCAGTGTAATAACGCGTTCGTGAATTTCTCTTGCTTTGGCAATAAGCTCATCTTCAGTTGGAGCTTGGGCTTCCTCTTCCTTCTCTTTGCAGGATTGAAATGATATGCTGAAAATTAGCAGGAAACTAATGCTGAAAATGAATTTTAAGAATGAAGTATTTTGCGCGTAAATATTTTTCATAATGAGCTGGTCAAATTGGTTGTTTATCAAATATAACATTCTATTTATGGAAAACAGAAGGTTTTCAGGCTCTTTCAGTGGATGGTATTTCATAACCTGACTCTATACTTTCTTTCTTTTCCCTTAAAGGGCGGACAGCATAAAAACGTTGAATCACCAATAGAAAACAACCGAGAGCAATAAGCGCAAAGGCCAAACCAAATAGAACAGGAAAACTATTTAATGTATTTCCACTGGATAAAATCCCCAGAATTAAAATTGTAGATAGCGGAAAAGAAAGGGCGAGCATATTCACCGCAAAGGTGCCGTTAAAAGTTTTCTCTGAGATGGGCGTGTTTTTTTCTTGTCCATCTACTACAGCAATATGAGCAAATGGCCAAAAACTGCAAGCGCTTAAACCAAAAGCAAGAATCAATAATATTTCTTTTTGAATTGTAATCCCGGCTACAGCTATAAATAAAGTGCTTATTAAAACAACTGTTCCAGCACGAAGCAAGAGCATGGACAATAATTGAGAAAATTGTTTTCTCTTAATTTTGACCGCTAAACCTATAAACAAAAGAACTAACGGAGTCATTAATAGGCTTAAACGCTTTAAGGTGTCGCTGATTACAAACGGTAAAGAATCCAGATTGAGACCAAAAGCCAATAAAATAAGCGCTGATGCAATAAAAAGATTCACAGGCTCAGAAATCATAGCTAAAAAAAGGCTTTTTAATTTTGAAGCATTTGTCCGAACTTCCGTTGATCTTAATGAATAGTGCCATTTCATAGCTACCAGATAAAGGATAATAAGTACAAAAACTTTGTTCCCTAAATCTGCCATTGCAGCTTGTGCCAGATAATCTTCTCCTAAAAATTCTAATATGAATGGAAAACAGGATAGGCCTGGAGCCAAAGAAGGCACAAGAATTCTAGCTGTGCGATAATTAGGTGTTCCTTTTTGAATACCCAGAAAAGGAAGCAGTAGGGGAAATGCAAAAAACAGAATAAAATTTAGGGCAAGAGCCAAAAACGGAAGAAGAAGAAGTCCTGCATTGATTTCAATTCCTATAAGAGCAATGAATATAGTAGCTGGCAATGCTAGGTTAAGAATGATTTTCTTTATTCCAGATAGCTCCTCCTTTTCTTTAAACTTGAATTTGAGCAGCAGTCCTATCCCAATGAACACTAAGAAGGTTAAAGTTTTCTGCAGAGTAAATTCCATCTATTAAACTATAATTTCGTCTATGGCATCAGTAAATACCTTCATTTCTTTCATAGTTCCTATACTTACGCGACACCAATTCTGATCCCAGAACTTAAAAGCACGTACAACCACTTTTCTGGAGTAGATCTGCTCCAGAAAAGCATCACCTTCCATATCTATTGGGAAAATGACAAAATTGGTTTGAGAAGGCATAAAATCAATTCCTCGACTCGTGAGATAATCAGTGGTATATTCTCGGGCTTCAGTCAATTTTGATTTACACGAATTAAGATATGCTGTGTCATCCAAACTTGTGGAAGCAGCCGCAATACTAGGTCCTGTAATACCCATCCCGCCACGGGTGATTTTATTTATTTTTTCGAGTGTTTCGGTTTTGCCAATCATATAACCCATACGTAAACCAGCCATTCCGTGTATTTTTGAAAATGTACGGGAAACCAGCACATTTTTTCCGTCAGCAACGAGAGGTGCCATACTATTGGCTAATCCCCCCTCAGAAAGTTCTATATACGCCTCATCTATAAATACCGGCACACGATTGGAAATACGATTACAAAAATCTTTGAGTTTTTCTGTATCTGTTATTGTGGCTGTAGGATTATTGGGATTTGTAATGTAAACGAGTTTTGTATTCTCATCTATTTCTGCTTCCATCGCATCAAGATCGTGCTCGTAATCGGCAGTAAGTTTAACTGCCTTCCAATTGCCGCCACTAGCTTTTGCAACACTTACTAAAGACATATAACTTGGGTCTGCACTTACTACATTACCTCCATCTTGAAACAGCACCAATGCGGTTTTCTCCAATAGGTCTGATGATCCAGGTCCCATCATCACTTGATTGGGCCGAACCCCTTCTTTCTTAGCTATTTTATTCACTAAATCCTCTAAAATTCCCCACGAATAATGATTGCCTTCAAAAACAGCATTTTGAAAAGCTTTAGCAGCAAGTTTAGAAGGTCCGTGCGGATTTTCATTCCAAACTAGACGTGCTTTTACAGTGCTTAGATCTGGAAATTTAGGAGGTGTAAACTCATTAAAACTTGAAGAATGGTAGAGAAATCGTCTGTTTTCCCTTTGTGCTTCTTCTACGGTATTAGCCCATAACGCAGAGGGAATAACAGCCGCCGCACCCAGAGAGAGCAAACTTTTTTTGATCCAATCCCTACGGGGTAATTGATTTTTGTTCATGAGATATAATTATTTGATTAGCCTGTTTTAAAGTTAAATAAACAGTCAAAAGCATCCCATGTGATAATAATAAAAATGAGGGGGTGAAATTTAGATTTTGTTATTTTAAGATAGTGACTTTCAGTAATTATGTATTTTGATTTTACCTAAACGTTTTCGTAGAAAGTAGAATAAAATGTTCTTTTTGCTAAATAATTCTAACACCAATTCAATATGTACATATAAATAGTAGTCACAAAAAAACCTGAAACAGAAATGTTTCAGGTTTTAATGTTTATTTAAAAACTTTTTAAGAATTATATTCAGCTAAATCTTCAAGAGTTTTAACTTCGGATAGTGTCATTCTAATATCAGCCAGTTGTTTATTCAATATATTTTCAATCTGAAGTGGAATATTTTTATTTTTCAGAACATCTTCATATTCTTCAACACTGGCTTTCTCTCCACGGATGCATTCTTCTAATATAGATTCATCTTTGTTGCTGCTAAGAGCAGTTTTTAAATCTATCCAAGCGCGGTGTAATGTTGCGGTTGCGCTTCCGTTTTCCTTTGGAGTCTCATTTAATTCACGTATTTCATAATCAAGTTCTGTCGCAAAACGATTACGCTGCACAGCTTGTTTTTTTAGATATGCCTTTAAATCAGCATGCTTAGCATCTGATACGGCTTTTTTAAAACCATTTTCAGCATCATAATTTTTTTCCAAGAGCTGTTGGAGACTATCCACTAGCTCATCATGATTTTTTTCTCTGGCTTCTTCTAATGTCGTTTTCATAGTTTAATTTGTTTTTAGAGTACCTTAAAGGTAGCTTGATAAATCAATAATTGTTCTTAAAAAAATCTTATTTGACATGAGATTAACATGAGTTTTCAAGAATAATAAAAGAAATTAATTAGGTTGTTTTACTATTAATCGTAATATTGCAATTAAATGGTTGAATTCCCAACCTACGAGAATTTAAAAAGCATCTTGAATATTTTATCAAATAGGCTTTCAACTTCCCAATGGCAGGTTTTTAACTAAGTCACCAATGGAATATTAAGTGTAACAAATTACTCGATGAAATTTGACAATGATTTTCCAAGTGCTCCCGATACAGGGCTGTTGTTAATGTTATTTAAAAAGATTTAAATTTTAAAAATGTTAGAGAAAGTAAGAAATTATCTGGACGCATTGGATGTAAATGCTTTATCCACGGAACGCAAAGCTGTTCTTCAACCTTTAATAGATTATGTTCAAAACAAACTGGACGAGAATCTAGATGTTAAATTGAATTTTATTTGTACTCATAATTCGCGTAGAAGTCAATTTGGTCAAATATGGGCCAAAGCTACCGCAGAATATTATAATCTACCCATATCCACGTTTTCTGGTGGGGTAGAAGTGACTGCGTTTCATCCCAATGCTTTAAATACAATTAGAAAAGCAGGTTTTGAAGTTACTCAATCTGAAAAATCATCAAATCCCGAACAGCATATTTTTATAACTGAAGGCAAAAAGCCGCTTATCACATTTTCTAAAAAATATGATGATCCAGCAAATCCTACTGAAGGTTTTGCAGCCATTATGACATGTTCTCATGCTAATGAAACCTGTCCTTTTATAGCAGGTGCCGAGAAACGCATTCCTATGACTTATGAAGATCCCAAGGAATTTGATGGAACCTCTCAAGAAGAACAGAAGTATGAGGAACGTAGTCGCCAGATTGCAACAGAAATGAAATATGTTTTTTCTAAAATAAAAACTGCATAAAGCCAGACAATTCAAGGCTAATCGTTCTGATAATAGAGTGCCCTTATAATTTTAATGCACGTTGTTTTCTGGTTACAGATATTATAAAACAGATCTTATACTAAAAATTTAATCTTTCACTAAAACGAAATGACGGTTTTACCAATTGCTTTTCCGCTTTCCTGAAGTTTATGTGCTTCTTTAAAGCTTGCCGGGGTAAGACCGTTAATTGTTTTGTTTAAAGTAGATTTTATGGTTCCGTTATCAAGAAGTTCGGCAAGTTCTTCTAAAATTTCATGTTGTCTTATCATATCATCTGTCTGAAAGGTGGATCTTGTAAACATCAACTCCCAATGAAAAGAAACGCTTTTGTTTTTGATCTTATTCATATCAAGAGGATTCTTAGTTTCTACAATCGTGCAAAAACTACCTTGTGGTTTTATGAGTTCTGCTGTTGCATCCCAATGCATTTCTGTATCTACAACATTCAGAATATAGTCAAATTCAGAATATCCCTTAGCTATTACAGAATTCACTAAATCTTTATGATTAACAACGGCATCAGCGCCTTTGTCCAGAGACCATTGTTCTGTTTCTTTTCGTGAAGCTGTAGTAATAACTTCCAGCTGTGTAAGTTTTTTAGCCAACTGAATAGCTATGGATCCTACACCTCCAGCTCCACCAATTATTAATATGGATTGACCTTTGCCGCCATCTTTTTCAATTTTTAAACGATCAAAAATACATTCCCAAGCAGTAAGGGAAGTAAGAGGCATAGCCGCAGATTCTTCGTACGATAAATTTGTAGGTTTGTGCCCCACAATACGTTCATCTATAAGTTGGTATTCTGCATCACATCCTGGGCGGGTAATATCACCAGCATAATAAACTTCATCACCTTCTTTAAATAAGGAAACTTCATCACCTATAGCTTCAACTACGCCTACAGCATCCCAACCTAAGATTTTGGGCTCATCAAGTTCCTTATCTTTCGCGCTACTTTGTCTAACTTTAAAATCTACGGGATTTACCGAAACAGCCTTTATTTTGACCAATAAGTCACGGCTTTTAGGCTTAGGTTTTTCAGTTTCAAAAGAGATAAAACTTTCTTCTTGATCTATGGGTAATGACTTTTTGATTCCTATGGCTTTCATATACTAATTTTAAAGTTGGTGTTTTTTAAATATTTGCTTCTCACAAAGCTATAAGCTATAAAATCGAATACGCGATAAATAAAGTCAAACATTTCTTAAAAATGAATTTCATTATATCTTTATTTGAGAATATAAGATTGGTGGGTGTATTAGAGAAATTTATTAACTTGTATTTTATGTAAAACACACACTATGAATCTTTTAAAATCAGGCTTATTCGCTACATTACTCATTTTTCAATTTTCTATCTTTGCTCAAAACACGGCCGAACAATTAGGTTATCCTGCAGATAGTAAACTTCTTATAATCCACGCTGATGATGCTGGCGTAAGTCATTCAGAAAATGCAGCTACCATAAAATCTATAGAAACAGGATATGTAAATTCCTCTAGCATAATGGTTCCATGTCCGTGGTTTCCAGAAATAGCTGAATATGCTAAGCGTAATAAAGAAAAAACAGATTTCGGACTGCATTTGACAGTGACGAGCGAATGGAAGAATTATAAATGGGGACCTGTAACCTCAAAGGATTCTGTGAGTGGACTAGTAAATGAACGAGGCTATTTGTATTCTGCTGTAGATAGTGTTATTCAAAGTGCTTCACCTGAAGAAGTGGAAAGGGAAATACGCAATCAAGTAGAAAAAGCATATCAATTTGGTATTGATGTCACACATCTGGATGCACATATGGGTGGTGTGATGAGTACGCCGGAGTTTTTAGAAGCCTATGTAAAAGTAGGAAGAGAATATGAATTGCCCGTTTTACTCTCTAATGAAATTCCACATTTACAACAGGTTGGTGACAAGATGAATTTTACAGAAAAAGAAGTTATTGTTGACTATATGTATCAGGCCAATCCAGAATATTATAAAAATGGAATGGCTAAGTTTTATACAGATATGTTGAATAATTTACAGCCGGGATTATCCTGTTTGCTTATACATATCGCTTATTCTAATGAAGAAATGCGTGCCGTGACAATAGATCATCCCAGTTGGGGAGCAGAATGGCGTCAGGCAGATTTTGATTTCTTTACAAGTGATGCGTGCAAAAAGCTATTAAGCGATAATAATATACAACTGGTTACGTGGAAAGAAATACGTGATAAGATTGTTAGAAAATAATCAAGATCTTTCCCTTTTAAAACATCTTGTATAAATGCAAAAGTAAATTTATGCTAGTATAGCAGAAACCTTCATTATTTAAGATTTAAGACTCCTTTTTTAAGATAATCTTCAAGTATTAAAACCTAACTTTGATACTGTTTTTAAACTTTTGCATTCATGTTTATTAAAAAACTATTGCTAAGTTGGTTGTTACTGGCATCAGCTTTTTCCTTTTCCCAAGATCTATATAAACCTCGTGATATTAAAAAGGCCTATCAAAATAATACACGGGCAGAAAACGGAAAACCAGGAGCTAATTATTGGCAAAACAGAGGTGTTTATGATATTACCGTAAATGTAAATCCACCTAATAGAGAAGTGAGAGGAAGTGAGAAAATCACCTACACAAATAACAGTCCTGACACACTTAATACTTTAAATTTTAAATTGATCTTGAATAATCATAAGCCGGGTGCCGCGCGTTTAGGTCCAGCCAATCCAGATTTCTTGACTTCAGGTATTACTATAGATAAGTATACGGAGAATGGAGTGGAGAAAGAT
>CAXBEL010000114.1:0-14134 GCA_963974735.1 uncultured Flavobacteriaceae bacterium
AGCTAGATTATCCAGCTCACTGGTTGTTACACCATCATATAATCCTTCTATTACACGTAGGGAAATTTTTACGGGATCTACGAGCGGATTAAGACCATAGCACAGTTTTCTAATTCTTGCTGTGATCTTGTCAAACATTACAGGCTCTTTACGCCCATCCCTCTTAATTACATACATAAGGCTTCGGTTTTTAGATTTTTCCCCAACAGTATTTTGGCAAACTAAAGGAAAAAGTTAGTTATAGTCCGTAATGAGAACACCACGGTCTGGATTAAATTTATAAGGTATTTTAGATGGTTTACTATTACAAAATGCTAGAGCACTTACAGAAATAAGATTCTAGAAATCAGCGTCAAAACTAATTTTCTGTCCTTCTTTACCTCCGCTTCCACTGGCAACACCTGCTTTTTGATATTCCCCTACGCGCTTTTCGAAGAAATTAGTCTTACCCTGCAAGGAGATCATATCCATAAAGTCAAAAGGATTTGTAACGTTATACTCCTTCTCACATTCAAGCTCAACAAGAAGACGGTCTGTTACAAATTCAAGATATTGAGTCATCAGTTTTGAGTTCATACCTATAAGACTCGCAGGAAGCGACTCTGTAATAAACTCACGCTCAATATTTAATGCATCCACAAGAATCTCACGAATGCGTTCTTTTGGAACTTTATTTATAAGGTGGTGATTGTGCAGATGCACTGCAAAGTCACAGTGAACACCCTCATCTCTTGATATCAATTCATTAGAAAAAGTAAGACCCGGCATAAGACCACGCTTTTTTAACCAGAAAATAGAACAGAATGAACCTGAGAAAAAGATTCCTTCAACAGCTGCAAAGGCAATAAGACGCTCTGCAAAACTTGGACTGTCAATCCATTTTAAAGCCCAATCTGCTTTTTTCTTTATTGCTGGAAAATTTTCAATTGCATTAAATAATTGATCTTTTTCCTCTTCATCTTTCACATACGTGTCAATAAGTAAAGAATAGGTTTCAGAATGAATATTTTCCATCATTATCTGAAAACCGTAGAAAAATTTAGCTTCAGAGTATTGCACCTCACTTACAAAGTTTTCTGCAAGGTTTTCATTTACGATCCCGTCAGAAGCAGCAAAAAATGCAAGGATGTGTTTTATGAAATAGCGCTCATCTTTATTCAATTTACCATTCCAATCGGCCATATCTTGGTGCAAATCTATTTCTTCAGCTGTCCAAAAGCTGGCTTCAGATTTTTTGTACCATTCCCAGATGTCATGGTGCTGGATAGGAAAGATTACAAATCGGTCTTTATTTTCTTGTAAAATGGGCTCTACTTCATTCATTGTCCTCTTGTTTTTAGGTGATAAATTCTGTTGTTTCTTGGGACTAACAAATATGTAAAAAAAAGAGGCTCCAACCTCGTGATTCAACTGAGGGTTTTCAACAAAGTTTTCAACACGCTACATTTTTCTACATTCTTACTCTTTTGTTAAAATATATATTTAACTAATTGTTATACAGTGTTTTATAGATATTTAGAAATTGCTGTTTTAAAGTGAAAAAAAGTGCTTAGCAAGTGCTTTTATAGGGCTTAAAGAACTCTTTAGGCCTGAAAAAAAGAAGTGTGAAAATGTGTATTATTTTATCCTGAAACACGAAAATTTTATTCTCTTTTCTCCAAGAAAGAATTTTTCATAAAATTTATGTGCTCCACTATTTTATTAAGGGATTTCTCAAAATTTGTTTTGAGCTCTTTAGTCCAAAACCGAAAAACAGTAAATCCAGCATCTTTTAATTTTTGATTCACTTCCCGATCGCGTTGCATGTTCCTTTCAATTTTTGGAATCCAAAAATCGCGGTTGCTTTTTATTGCTTCCCTTTTCTCTTCCCAATTATGACCATGCCAAAATTCTCCATCTATAAAAATGGCCATTTTATATTTTTTAATTGAAATAGCTGGTTTACCCGTAAGCGTTTTGTCATTTACACGATATCTGCATCCAGTTGCCCAAAGCGCTCTGCGAAAAGCCAATTCGGGCTTTGTATCCTTGCCTCTAATTTTGCTCATTGTGCGTGAACGCTGAGCAGTAGTGTAAAAACCTTCTTCTTCAGAGAATCGTGGGACTTTAATAGGCTTTTCTGAATATGACATCAATAATTAAATTTTAGACTACTATAAACTTATAAATCCAAAATGAAATTCAAAAACCTAATATTCAACACGTTTGGCATAGTTTCTGCTTAACTGTTAGCGCTATAAAAAAGAAAAATATGTACAAAATACACCTCTATCTATATGCTTTTGTGGTAGCCGTGTTTTTATCCTCATGCTCGCAACTCACCAAAGCCACAGATATAATTACAAACCCTACGCCTAGAGAAGTATATCAGCGGGAATTTAAAGAAGACACCTTGCGTTATTCTTTTTGGGAAAATTCATTTAAAGATGCAATGCAGGATAGTTTAAGCATTAGATTACCATATGTAGAGCAAGGTTTTTACCATCCCGATAATGACGAAGCCTACAGCTATAATATAGATTTACAACAAGGTGAAAAGTTTCACTTAAAAGTAGATACAGATACGCTTAAAACAAAAATATTTCTTGATCTGTTTAAAAAAACCACTGATTCTTTAAAGCCTTTCGATCTTGTAGAGCACAGTGAATTACAGGAAAAGCAACTGACGTATACCGTAAAGGAAACCGGGGAATACAAAATAGTTGTTCAGCCTGAAATTGAAGCAAATACTCCATTTGCTTTAAAAGTATATCGCACGCCGCTTTTTCACTTTCCTGTCACCGGCAAAGGAAATGCTGCAATTCAAAGTTTTTGGGGTGCAAGAAGAGATGGTGGAAAACGAAGCCACGAAGGCCTAGATATTTTTGCAGATAGAGGTACTCCTGTTGTAGCCGCAACTGACGGCTGGATAAGTTCTACAGGCAATAGAGGCTTGGGTGGAAAACAAGTCTGGCTACGTGAAGGTCTCTGGGGCAGCTCTTTATATTATGCACATTTAGATAGTATTGCGGTTTCTAAGGGAATGCGCGTTAAAACCGGGGATACTTTAGGTTTTGTAGGTAATACAGGTAACGCACGCACCACACCCCCTCATTTACATTTTGGTATTTACAAGGGCTACAGCGGAGCTGTAAACCCATTGCCGTACGTTTTTGAAGGTATTGAACCTCAAAATCCTTCTAAAGATAAAAGCATAGGCTCAGAAAATATAATTGTTAAAAGCTCTAGGGCAAACCTGCGTAATTCTGCATTTGTAAAAGCTGCTAAAACCGGTGAAGTAAAACGAAAAGACACCTTAAAACTGCTTGGGGTAACAACAGATTGGTTGCATATAAAAACCAAAGATAACCTCAACGCATTTATACACAAAAGCCTTGTAGAAGCTATTTAAACCCAACAAGGCATTTGATCTCGCTAATGTGGATTAACAATCCTTTGGGTAAGCAACAGTGAAAACCTCAGTATATTTAAGCATAACTGTAAAAATATACTATGTCCCTATTCTCAAAAGTGAAGAATACAATCGGTTTGTTAAAATCGGTTGATTTGGATGCTTTATCAAAACTCTCACAAAAAGTAGATCTCTCCCAAGTAATGTCAGCTGTTGGAAAACTGGATGACCGCCAACTTAGAGGCTTGATGAAAATGCTGAATACTCAAGCTAAAAAAGGTCAACATAATCTGCCTCCTATTGATGGCGACTTTTACAATCTAAGCCTTAAACTTACTCCAGAAGAACGTGAAATACAGCTTAAAGTGCGCCGCTTTATGGAAGATGAGGTAAAACCTATTGCCAATAAATACTGGAACCGCGCTGAATTTCCTCATCAGATAATACCAAAAATGGCAGAATTAAATGTTTGTGGGATTGCTTACAAAGGTTACGACTGCCCCAATCAATCCTTTATGATGGAAGGAATTCTTGCTATGGAACTGGCACGAATAGATGTATCGATTTCAACATTTTTTGGTGTGCATAGTGGTCTCGCAATGGGTTCTATATACCTATGCGGAAGCGAAGAACAGAAACAGGAGTGGTTACCAAAAATGCAGCGTTTTGAAAAGATAGGAGCCTTTGGTCTAACAGAACCAGAAGTAGGATCTGCAGTTGCGGGAGGTATCGACACTACTTGCAAACAAGAGGGAGATGAATGGGTTTTGAATGGTCAGAAAAAATGGATAGGTAACGCAACTTTTTCAGATATTACAATCATTTGGGCCCGTGATGAAGATTCTGGTCGCGTAAAGGGTTTTATAGTACGTAAGGAAAATCCAGGCTTTAAAGCCGAAAAAATGGAAAACAAGATGGCTTTGCGTACAGTGCAAAATGCCCTCATTACATTGACAGATTGCAGAATACCAGAAAGCGACCGACTACAGAATGCAAATTCATTTAAAGATACCGCTAAAGTTCTACAGATGACACGTGCTGGCGTTGCTTGGCAAGCTGTAGGTTGCGCTCGTGGAGCTTATGAGAGCGCTTTAAAATACACTAAAAAGAGAGAGCAGTTTGGAAAGCCAATTGCAAGTTTTCAATTGATTCAAAATCATCTGGTAGAAATGTTATCTAATCTTACGTCTATGCAGACGCTTTGTTTTAGACTATCAGAATTACAGGATAGCGGGCAGTTAAAAGATGAACACGCATCATTAGCTAAAGTATTTTGTTCTATGCGTACCCGTGATGTGGTGAGTCGAGCAAGAGAGGTAATGGGCGGTAACGGTATTTTGCTGGAATATGACGTAGCACGTTTTGTAGCAGACGCTGAAGCTATTTATTCTTACGAAGGAACTAAAGAAATAAACTCGCTAATCGTTGGTCGGGCAATTACCGGATACAGCGCGTTTGTAAGTTAAAAATATAATTCCCAGAAGTTTGAAACTTCTGGGAATTTAAACTTATTACGGTGCAGGATTGGGAATTGCAGTATGAACCTCCTCTATTTCCTGAAGGATTTCTTCAGAAAGCGTAAGGTTAATACTTTCAATATTCTCAGTAAGCTGCTCTACTGAAGTTGCTCCAACTATATTTGAGGTCATAAATGGTCTGTTAGTCACAAAAGCTAAAGACATCTGCGCAAAGCTCAATCCGTGTTTTTCTGCGATTTCCCTATAACGTCTTGTCGCTTCAAAACTGTTTTCGCTATGGTACCTTTTATATTGAGGGAACAAACTTACTCGTGTTCCTTGAGGTTTATTACCATCGAGGTATTTCCCTGTTAGCGTTCCAAAACCTAAAGGTGAATAAGCTAAAAGTCCAACCTGTTCTCTGTGAAGAATTTCGGTTAAACCAATTTCATCTTTTCGGTTTAATAAATTATAAGGATTTTGAACAGTAATCATTTTAGGAGCTCCTTTACGGGCTTCTTCTAAATATCTTGAAACCCCGTAAGGAGTCTCATTGCTCACACCTATCTGTCTTATTTTACCCTGCTTGATAAAACCGTTTAGTGACTCCAGAATTTCTGCGAAGTTATCCTCCCATTGTTCATCTGCTTTATGGGCATAATTTAATTCTCCAAAATAATTTGTATTACGCTCTGGCCAGTGCAATTGGTACAAATCAATGTAATCTGTTTGTAAACGCTGCAAACTTTTGTCTATCGCATCTGCGAACTCCTCTTTTGCAAAACCCCCGGTTCTTATATGTTGGGTCATTGCTGCCGGCCCAGCAATTTTTGAAGCGATAACGAGATCCTCACGCTTTCCTCTTTTCTTTAACCAGCTTCCTATAATTCTTTCTGTGCTTCCTTGCGTTTCGGCTTTAGCAGGCACACTGTATAATTCTGCTGTATCGATGAAGTTTATGCCTTTCTCAATTGCATAATCCAATTGCGCATGACCTTCTTCTTCTGTGTTTTGCTGTCCCCAGGTCATAGTGCCCAGGCAGATTTTGCTAATTTTAATATCTGTATTTGGTAATGTAGTATATCTCATCCTTGGGTTCAATAAATAAAGTCCGCAAGTTAAGGCATACCATAAATCCAGCTGCTTTTAAAAACACAAAACCCTCTTAAAAAAGAGGGTTTCAATACATTTTTCTATTCTTTTTAAATCTCGTTCAGAAGGCGCGTCACCTCATCCAGTTTTGGGGTTAGTATCACCTCAATTCTTCTATTTTTAGCTTTGCCTTCTGTAGTGGTATTCTGTGCAACTGGAGCATATTCCCCACGTCCTGCCGCTGTAAGGTTCTTGGGGTCAATATTATTATTCTCCTGCAGTAATTGAACAATTGCAGTTGCTCTTTTAGTAGATAAATCCCAATTATCCTTTATCTGACCATTGCCTCCATAAGGAACATTATCCGTATGTCCTTCTATCAAAACAGAAATATCCGGATTTTGAGCCAGTACATTTCCCAATTGATTTACGGCTTGTCTTCCTTGATTACCCACCATCCAGCTACCGCTATCAAAGAGTAGTTTGTTTTCCAGAGAGACGTATACCTTGCCATTACGCTGTTCGACAGTAAGTCCGTTGCCTTCAAAATCTACCAGTGCTTTTGAAATAGCATCTTTTAACGCACGCATTGAAGCATCTTTTGCAGCGATCATACTTTCTAATTCATCAACCCGTTGAGAACGATCTGCAAGATCGCGCTGCATCTTATCCAAGCGGGTCTGTTCTGCAGCCAAAGCTTCCTGCTTTTCATCCAGTTCTTTTAAAAGCTCTCGGTTTTTCTGGGAGTTTTCAGCTAATCTTGCAGAACTATTCGCTTCTAAAGCGTCATACGAAGATTGCAGATTTTCCAGGTTTGATTTTGCCGCAGCATATTCCCGAGCCAACTTATCCCGCTCTGCAGTTGCAGCATCTAATTTATCCTGTAACGAATTGGCTTCGGTTTCAAATTGGTTTTTTAAACTTTTGGATTCCGTTAGATCCGTTTTTAAATCCCGGTTTTGAGATTTTAAATCGGCATATTTTGCTTCTAAATCTTTATAAACTTTAGCCGAAACACAAGAGGCTAACATCCCGCTTGCTAAAACAACAACACAAATTCTTCGAATCATTGATTTAAGTTTTGATTTTAATACTACTAAGTCAAATTGAGAAAGACATGTAACTTATTAAAAAGCAATAATCTAACTCAGTTCTACAAGAAGCGGACAGTGGTCGCTGTGCATCGCTTCTGGTAGTATAACGGCTCTTTTTATATTTTCTTTTAATGGGTCACTAACCATATTATAATCTATGCGCCATCCTTTATTATTTGCACGCGCATTTGCTCTGTAACTCCACCATGTATAATTATCTGGTTCCTTATTAAGATGCCTAAAAGAATCTACAAAACCACTATCTATAAAGCCTCCGATCCATTCACGCTCTACAGGTAAAAATCCGCTGTTATTTTTATTGCGCACAGGATCGTGTATATCTATCGCTTCGTGACAAATATTATAATCCCCGCCAATAACAAGATTGGGTCGTTCCAATTTAAGTTCATCAATATAGGCCTGAAAATCTGCCATATATTGAAGTTTATGATTTAAACGAGCAATATTAGTCCCAGAAGGTAGATAAAGACTCATAATAGATAGATCTCCAAAATCTACTCGGATATTTCTTCCCTCAAAATCCATGTAATCTATCCCTGTACCAAAAACCACATTATCCGGCTCTTTTTTGGTTAAAATTGCAACCCCGCTATAACCTTTCTTTTGAGCGCTAAACCAGTAATTGTAATATCCTACTTCTTTAAAAAGCTCCAGATCCAGTTGATCTACATTGGCTTTTGTCTCTTGTAAACAGAGCACATCTGGATCTGCCTGTATTAACCATTCTAATAAGCCTTTTCTAATTGCGGCACGTATTCCGTTAACATTGTATGATATGATTTTCATGAAGTAAATTTTGCAAAGCCGCTAAGGTACTTAATCCGGAGATGTGTGACAACGCAACGCCTTTGTACAATTATAAGTTTAAATTTGGCTGGTTATACTATTTGCTGTATCCTGTAGTTTTATAATTTAATGCGCAACCTTCTCCCAATTTTATTAATCATTTTTGCAAGCTATTCTGCTCTTGCACAAGATGTTCTTGACCCAGATTACAGAGAGAAAAAGGAAGCGCTTCGCGATACAACCGTTCTCGATTCGGTTAGTATAAATAGTTCATTTTTTGAAGTTCTTACTAAAAATGGAAAGGTTTTAGATTCTACAACTTATAACGTCGACTATGGAAATGCCTTATTTTATGTAAATGATAAATCGAAAATTCTGACTGATTCCCTCCTCTTTAAATATAGAGTTTATCCTGAATTTTTAACCCGTCGTTATTTTGAATATGATAGAGATCGTATTGTAAACAGTACAGGAGCTATTGAAAAAGTATATGCGTTAACCGAAGAACGGCAAACAGAAAATTTTACACCTTTTGAAGGACTTCAAACTTCTGGCAATATTGTGCGCGGCATAACCGTAGGGAACAATCAAAACAGCACGCTTACCTCAGAACTTGACCTTCAAATTAGCGGTAAATTGAGTGATAAAGTAGCTATACGTGCTTCTATACAAGATGCCAATATCCCGCAGGTTGAGGGAGGCTATTCTCAGCGTCTGGATGAATTTGATCAGATATTTATAGAACTTTATAGTGACAACTGGAACATCAGGGCGGGAGACATAAATCTGGAAAACAACACTTCTTATTTTGGGCGCTTTAATAAAAAAGTTCAGGGTCTCTCTCTAAATGGCATTATTGATCACAATGAAAGTGAAACTAATTTATTTGCTACCGGAGCACTTGTGAGAGGTGTATTTACACAAAGCCGTTTTATGGGTCAGGAAGGAAATCAAGGGCCTTACAAATTAACCGGGCCTAATGGAGAACTGTACGTTCTTGTTGTTTCTGGGAGTGAGCGTGTGTATGTTAATGGAGTTTTATTAAAACGTGGTGAAAATGAAGATTACGTAATAGATTATAATGCAGGCGAAATACGATTTAATGCCACATTTCCCATCACAAGTGAGATGCGAATTTCTGTAGAATACCAATATAGTGAGCAAAATTTTACACGAATTATAGCCTATGGTGGCGGTGGCTATAAAACAGATGATGATAAACTGAATATACAAGCGCACGTTTATTCAGAGAGTGATGCTAAAAACCAACCTTTATTACAAAACTTAAGTGAGAATCAGGTTGGTGTTTTACAAGAAGCAGGTGATAATCAAAACGAAATGATTGCACCCAGCGCTTCACCAGACTCATACAGTGAGAACAAGATTCTATATCGCAAAGAATTTGTAAATGGTAAAGAAATCTTTGTGTTTTCTAATAATATCAACGACGAACTTTTTAATGTTCGGTTCTCACAAGTTGGAGCAAATCAAGGTAATTATATTCTGAGCAATACAAATGCAATTAGCAGAATATATGAGTTTGTAGCGCCATTAAATGGACTCCCTCAAGGAAACTTTGAACCTGTAGTTAGACTTTTTGCACCCACTAAATTGCAGATGGCTGTTGTACAGGGAAATTATAATCCTTCAGAAAAAACTTCCATTTATTTTGAAGGTGCGGGTAGTAAAAATGACCTCAACCTTTTTTCAGAATTAGATGATGGAAACAATGATGGGCTTGCAGGGAAAATTAATTTTAAACAGCGATTGTTATCAAAAGATGAAGATGAAACGCTCGACATACTAGGAAACTTAGATTTTATAGATGACAGTTTCAGAAATATCGAACGTACTTACAATATAGAGTTTAATCGGGATTGGAATCTTCCATTAATAAACCGCGGTGATCAAACATTTATAACTTCTGGATTATACTATAAGAAATCAAATTTGTTACAGGCCGAATACGCTTACGAAAATTTAAAGTTTAAGAATCAATATACCGGGAATCGCCACACGCTCACCACTTCTCTTAATTTAAAAAAATTAAGGGCATCAATACATACGAGTTATCTAAACACTCAAGCCGATACCACCGAAACTCATTTTTTTCGATTTAATGGACGCGCTATTTATGATTTGGGCAAATCCTGGGTAGGCACTCGAATTCAGGCAGAGGACAACCTTAGTAAAAATTCGATTTCAAAATCAATTGATCCCATCAGTCAGCGATTTCAGTCTTATGAAGGCTTCATAGGTATAGGTGATAGTACAGAAGTTTTCGCCGAAGTAGGTTATCGTCGACGTTACAATGATAGCCTACGTGTAAATCAAGTAGAACGTGTAAATCAAAGTAACACGTACTATTTAAAATCGCAAATTTTAAAAAATAAAAATTCCGCATTAGGTCTTTTTATAAATTATAGAACACTTAAATATACAGATGAGCGAGAGGATGAGCAGTCATTAAATTCACGGCTTATTTATGACCAAAGTTTCTTTAACCAACTCATACGCTGGAATACCGTTTTTGAGACGAATAGCGGGACGTTGCCTCAACAGGAATATACATTTGTAAAAGTGGATGAAGGCCAGGGAACCCATACCTGGAATGATTATAATGCGGATGGAATTCAACAATTAGAAGAGTTTGAGGTAGCCCAATTCATAGACGAAGCAGATTTTATTAAAGTTTTGCTTCCCAATCAGATTTTTATAAGGACCCATCAAAATAAACTGAGCCAGTTGCTCACATTTAATTTACAACAGTGGTCCGGGCAGCAAGGTTTTAAAAAGTTCTTATCTCATTTTTATAACCAAACCAGCTATTTAATAGATCGCAAAATTTTGAGGGAAGGTGACAATTTTGATATAAACCCCTTTAATGATAGTAATGATGAATTGGGACTCAATCTTAGTTTTCGCAATACCTTGTTTTTTAATCGTGGCCAGCAAAAATTTACAACCAGTTATACCTATTTGGCCAGCAGCTCAAAAAATCTGCTCTCAAATGGTCTACAGGAAAATAAATTAAAAAGTCATCAATTTAATTTCCTGCACAAAGTTCAGGAAAGTTACCTCCTTAATTTTAAGTCTGAAATTGGAACGAATGCCAGCAATTCAGAAAATTTCATTGGTCGTAATTTTAAGATTGAAAACTTTAATTTACAGCCCAAAGTGAGTTATTTGTTTAATGACCGCTCAAGAATTGAAGCTTTTTATCAATATGGAAAAAAGGAAAATGTATTAGGTGAAGAAGAAGATTTGAATCAACAAAATATTGGATTTGCATTCGCGTATTCTAATGGAGAAAAGATCTCTTTAAATGGAGAAGTGAAATATATAACCAATGATTTTAATGGAAGTCCTTTCTCTCCCGTAGCTTATCAAATGCTGGAAGGCCTTCAGCCCGGCACCAACTTCACCTGGAATCTCTTAGCTCAGCGCAGAATAACCAAGTTTTTAGACCTGAATCTTTCTTATTTTGGAAGAAAAAGTGAAAGTTCAGGAACCATACACACAGGAACAGTACAATTAAGAGCTTACTTTTAGTAATTTAGCTTTCGTATGAAAACATCATTTATAAGTTTGGGATTATTAGTTATGCTAGCTTTGAACAGC
Organism: uncultured Flavobacteriaceae bacterium; assembly: GCA_963974735.1. Classification (GTDB taxonomy): domain Bacteria; phylum Bacteroidota; class Bacteroidia; order Flavobacteriales; family Flavobacteriaceae; genus Leeuwenhoekiella. Next base: position 11,463 of record CAXBEL010000114.1, read on the forward strand.
TCCTGTAACAGTTCGAAAAAATCGACAGATAAAGGAGAGAGAGCTTCAAATCTAGAATCAGATTTTGACAATACGGGATTTACTGAAGGTCGTTTATTAGTAGGTAGAAATACAGGTGATTGTTCTTATATGATTGAGGTATTAAATAAAGATGTCCCCTATTTCCTAGATCCCTTTGAGCTCGAAGATAAGTTTAAAGAAGACAGTTTAAAAGTATGGTTTAAATATTCCATCATGCGAATGCCCAATAGATGTGACAATGCCAATCCTGTATCTATTTCAGAAATGTATCTTCAAAAATAAAATGGTCTTGAGAAACTAGCTATTTGGCTTGCACTTACTTTACCAATATCTTTTTAGTACTTCCGCCGTGTTTATTTCCTAGTTTAATGATATAAACCCCCGGAGTGGCATAAGACATATCAAGATCGTATTCAAATTTGCCCCCTTCATTAGAAACACCATTATAGACTAATGTTTGACCAAGCAGATTATATACCGAAAATGCCATGTCATCTCTGATTTCTGTAGTAGTAAGGGAAATATGAAATTTGTTCTTTTCACCCTCTACTATTTGTAAGTCCAATTCTTTTAAATCTTCCTGATCCACACCCAGTGAATTCATAACTTCTGCCGTATAATCATTGGTTCTACCATATTCTAGATCATCACAGGGGTTAGAAACATCTCCTGAATAAGTTATATCTGCCCCTCTAACACGCATTCTATGTGTTCCTAAATTTGCATCTTCAGGGAGAGTTAATGTAAACGGTGTATCTGTAAATGCCATGGGCACATCTCCTGAAGCAACAATTTCTTCAGTTTCAAAAGTATTACTGTCGTCAAAATCAATGAATATTGCATATTCAGAACCTGAAAAACCAACTTGCAACGTACCCGTTACCGCGCTTTCCTGAACGTCAAATTCAAAAACAACATCACTGTCATAAGTATATCCTAACTCATTACAATCGGTTGACACACTTATATCTTGTAAATCTAATTGAACAACTCCATCACCAAAAGATAGACAATCGCCTTCCGGCTGGCAGAAATCTACAATTATAGTTGTTGATGTTGAATTATTAGAAGAATCAGAATCTCCTTCAAGATGTGTTGCCGCTATTATGTCATACGATCCCAACTGAGAAAAATCCTGGGTTTGAGCAAACGTATAGGTGGCAGTTGAGAGCGGTGCAACAGTTCCTGTAAAAACTTCGGATATGAAATTTCCATTATTGATTTGATACGATACTGGGAAATTTTTCTGTGCAACACCTCCATAGTTATAGATTGTTACCATAATATTTTCGTCACCGTAATCACTTCCCGAAACGGGGGATGTAATAGCCGTCACCCCTACATCTAAAGCGTATAAATTTCTAACTTCTTTAGTGAAAGAATCATTTTGAGGAGCTTCATCAGTGCTTAACAAGGTTTTTGCAATAATTTCATAGGTTTTGCCCTCTGTTGATAAATCTGCTGTTTCAGAAAAAGTAAAACTGCTTGTTTCCCCTTCGGATAAAACACCAGAAAACATCTCAGTTACGGCAGAACCTCCATCAATGCTATATGTAACCGGAAAATTTGTTTGATCGTTAAGACCATAATTACGCACAGTAACAGTAACTGATTCATCATTTTCCAAAACCCGGTCTGCAAGTGGAGAAGTAATATCAATTACCTCAACATCATTTCTATAAGGTGGTTCTAACTGAAAAACGCCTACTACATCTTGTCTGTCTGGATTGAAGTATTCTGATATAAACCAAAATTTCTTGTCATCCTGAGGGTCCACAGTTAAGTGTGTATAATCTGCATAACGTGTTCTTGGATCGTAGTTGCTGCTTTGAGCAATCAATGTTTCAGGAATAGTCATGGTGTTAAGTTCATCCTTATTAAATCTTCCTGTATAATTAATTGCGATATTACGACTAGAGCTCACTGTAGAATAACCCATCCCAATATTTCCTTCTTTATCCAAAGACATACTTGCGGCAAAAGCATTTAAACCATTAGGAGAAACGTAGGTTCCTTCTTGGTAAATAGTCCACGGTTGATCAGCTGAAGTTTGACGTAATTCATACCATCTAACACCCGCCAATTTTCGAGTTTCATTACCATCAACATCTACCACAAAGTTGAATACGGCTGAATTATGATCGCCAAATTGTCTAAACTGAGCCTGATTCATTATTGTGGCCTGCAATGCGTCAATATCCGGGCCTTGTGGCTGAGGAAGGTTAGAGGTGCTTCCTCCGTCAAATACACCGGTAAAATCTGCGGTAGGTATAATTTGAGGAGAAGAAATGCTAGAATTTGAAGGGGATTCCCAATCCACTTTTATGTTCCAAAGTTTTAAATGATCTTCATCTACCTCTTCCCAGGCATCATCCTGCATATAAACTATGGTCGCGTCGCCGCTTGTAGGTAAATCTTTGTTTCCAACGTTAAAAGCCTGCGGACTATAAAACCCACTTGTTTTTATACCTGGCAAGGGGAAGCCTAGAAACTGAGCATCCTCACCAAGTAACATCTTATCTCGTTCTACAACAAAAACGGCATTTCCAACCCCATCGTCACCTCCAGGGATATTAGCGGTTACATAATACCCATCATGCCAAATTGAAAACTTTGAATAGTCGGGAAATTGATCTGTCTCTAAACCAGTG
>CAXBEL010000115.1:0-14056 GCA_963974735.1 uncultured Flavobacteriaceae bacterium
TGGGTTGAATCTAAACGCATATTGAGTCCCCATTCTGCATCCATCCCAACCATTAGAGGGATTTCACTTAATGCTTGATATTCATTGTTTAATCTGGCCTGCCGTATGGGTCCACCTTTAGAAAAAATAATACCACCGATGTGATATTTTTTAATAAGGTTCTTAATAGCATCTGTTTTAGACTTGGGATCACTTGAAAAAACATCGGTCATAAAAAGTTGACCTATTTTTTCTTTTAATGTTAATGTATTATAGATACTATCGACCCAGACTCGTTGATCTGTCACATCTCTAGTAATAAGCGGATTAACATCTTGAGCAGCCAGTTTTAAGCTACTGATAAGTAGTAGGATTAGGGTCCAATTTTTCAACATAGAAAAGTTTTTATTTAAAGAAACGGCTGTGCCAGCTTTCTATTGCAGGAACTTCCCAGTGGTTTTCATACTCTTCTTTAGTATTAATAAGATTATTGAATACGATAGTATTTTTTCCCACAGCACCATCTTTTACCATTTTTTTGAAATCAATCAAAGGTTTATAATGAATACGATCATTTTGAATATAAGTAACATTCATTTTGTCCAGAAGTCCAATTTGAAGATCTTGTTCTAATTGTTGGATAAATCTTACTTGAGTATCTATAGAACAGCCGCTGGCTGCATTTAAATTCTGGTCAAGACCTATTGCAATAAAGCGATTGTATTTTATATCCAAGCTGGCTTTAAGATCAGCTCCGTGGGCAGTCCACTTTTCCAGAAAGTCATTTAATTTCTCTTTAAGAACAAGAACTTCCTCATCTGTAAATTTACGACTGCTTTGATAGATCCAAACACGGGAGTTGTCTGGTAATTTATCGAATGTAATAAGCATAGTGGCTATTTTTGACAAATATACCGTAACACCTTTCTAAACAATAATTTCTTAACGATTGATTAAGATTTAGAAGGAAGTGCCTATTTTGTAATTTAATAAGCTACAGCTCATCAGCTGATGCGATCATTTCGGCAACATCCATTACGGCAATGCTGTCTTCTTTTTCTTTATTTTTTACTCCATCTGTCATCATTGTGTTACAAAATGGGCATCCTGCAGCAATAACTTCGGGTTTTGTTTCTATGGCCTCTTCGGTGCGCTCTATGTTCACATCTTTAAAACCTGGTTCAGGTTCTTTAAACATTTGAGCACCACCGGCACCACAGCACAAACCTTTAGATTTGCAACGCTTCATCTCAATTAATTCAACCTCGAGTTTTCTAAGTAGATCACGCGGAGCTTCATATACTTTATTCGCTCTGCCAAGATAACAAGGATCGTGAAAGGTAATTCGTTTTCCTTTAAACTTACCACCTTCCACGGTAAGACGACCTTCATCTATAAGAGCTTTTAGAAATTGGGTATGGTGCATAACTTCATAATTACCACCAAGTCCCGGATATTCATTTTTAATGGTATTGAAACAGTGTGGACAAGCCGTTACAATTTTCTTTACTTCATAACCATTCAATACCTCTATATTGGTAACCGCCTGCATCTGAAACAGAAATTCATTTCCGGCTCGCTTTGCAGGATCACCAGTGCAACTCTCTTCGGTTCCCAATACAGCAAAATCGACCTTTGCCCTATCAAGGAGACGTACAAATGCCTTGGTTATTTTTTTTGCCCGATCATCAAAGCTTCCTGCACACCCAACCCAAAATAAAACTTCAGGAGATTTTCCCTCTGCCATATATTCTGCCATCGTCGGCACCTTAATAGGTTCTGCCATATCCTAAAGACGTTTCTTTTTTATTGTAATTATGTATTCCTTTAATCTTTAAATACCTCGATAGTTACATCCTTTTCTACAAGGTCTGTGAACTTACCTTTATAACGGGTAGCTCTTACAAGGTGATTGTCTATCCAGTGGTAATTTCCACCACGAGGTTTACCCATTAAAAGACTGTGATATTTAAAGCTGTGCTTTTCTAACCAACGCTCAGTTACTCCACGGTGCTCTTCTGTTCTTGAAGTAAAAAAACAGATGATATGACCTTCGTCGTACCACTTGTTTAAGGTTTCCAATGCATCTGGAAAAGGCTCACAGGTTTCCATGCGTTCCGGTTCTTCATTAGGCACATCTTCTGTTATAGTCCCATCTATATCTATCAGGTAATTTTTAATACCTGGAGGTAAAATAGGGCTTACGTGCTCTCCGTCTTTAATCTTTTCACTTAGAATCTGATCTACTTCTTCCTTTTTCATCACTTTTATTTTGATGTATTAATATTGTAGTCTAATTAATTTTCATTAATCCAGTTTGCCCGGTCCATTTGATTAAATGGCCATGGTGCTGCATTATTTTCAATATTTGTCATTGCGTTATTAAGATCTGTTGGGGCAGCACTTTGCTCCATAACCAGGTACTGTCGCATATCCATAATAATAGATAAGGGGTCGATACCTATAGGGCAAACCTCTACACAAGCATTGCAGGTTGTACAAGCCCACAGTTCTTCTCTAGTAATATAATCATCCAATAACTGCTTACCATCTGGCTTGAACTCTCCTTTATTTGTATCAATGTTTTTCCCTATCTCTTCAACCCTATCGCGGGTATCCATCATAATCTTGCGGGGTGAAAGTTTTTTTCCTGTTAGATTAGCAGGACATTCACTTGTACACCTACCACATTCTGTACAGGTATATGAATTCATCAATTGAACCCAATTAAGGTCTGTTGCATCACTGGCTCCAAATTTTTCGGGCTCTACCGCATCTTCAGCTGGAGCCGCATAAGGATCTGCATCTGGATCCATCATTAACATAACCTCATCTGTAACAGCTTGCAAGTTATTAAATTTTCCCAGAGGTGTAAGCTTTGCAAAATAGGTATTTGGGAAAGCCAAAAGAATATGCAGGTGTTTTGAGTAATACAAATAATTAAGAAAAAAGAATATCCCAAGAATATGCAACCACCACGCAGTACGTTCTACGGCAATTAAATTTGCATCTGTCAAACCATCAAAAAGAGGACTTATATATTGACTAACCGGGAAAGCTCCCACCATTCCCTCTTCTGAAGCATAGTGTTCTGCACCTCTTGTTTGCAACTGTTGATCTGCTGCATTCATGGTGAGGAATAATACCATTAACACGACCTCAAAATATAATATAAGATTTGCATCCAATTTAGGCCATCCTTTAAGATCGCTATGCCAAAATCTTTTTATTCTAATAATATTTCTACGTATCCAAAATAGTATGACACCCACAAGAACAAGTAGAGCAAAAATTTCGAATGTTGCGATTAGAAAACCATAAAACCCGCCCAGGAAACTAAAAATACGGTGTGTTCCAAAAATACCATCAATGATTATTTCAAGAACCTCAATATTAATTATTACAAATCCCAGGTAAACCAAAATATGAATAATACCAGAAACTGGTCGGCGTACCATTTTATATTGACCTAAAGCAATTTTAGCCATGTTTTTCCAACGTTTCGGCTTATTGTCACTTCTGTCAATATCACGACCCAACTTTATATTACGGATGAGTTTACGAACGTTGAATGTAAAAATGCCTGCTCCCACTGCAAGAGCCAGTAAAAATAAAATATTAGGTAGGTATTGCATTCGTATTATTTGAGTGAATCTTTCGGCTCGATGTATTCATCAGGTCTTTTCCCAAATACAGAGAAATGAACGTATCTTTTAGGATTTAGTTTGATATCCTGCATCAATTCTTCCATTTGCTTGGTAGCACGTTCAAGATTCACATAGATTTGATCATCATTTATCAATTTACCTGCAGTTCCTTCCCCTTCGGCTATTTGTGATGAGATTTCTTCAAAGTTGGTAATTACTTTCTCCAGATTATTAACAAGACGCCCTACTTCAACTTGAGAGAGTGTATCGCTTATCCTATTAAAATTAGCAGACATCTCATCCAGATTTGTAAAAGTACGTCCAAACTTTTCCTGGTTTTCTGCCAAAAGAGAATTTAGAGATGAAGAAGCCCCTTTAAAAGCATTTGCGGTTTCACTAATATCTGATATGGCCGCGCGTAAATTGCGTCTGGTATCTGTATCCAGAACATCTACCACCGCAGTTAGCACAGAATCTGCATCAACAATAACCGCTTCAACCTTTTTTTGCAATGGAGTCAACCTGTTGTTAACCAGTTCAAAAATACCTTCATCTATTGATCCTGGAAGCGTATCACCAGATTTCGCCATTCTACCCTGCTCATATACCGGATTAATGGAAAGAGATTTTCCTCCTATTAAACCACCACCATAAATTTGAGCAACGCTGTTACGAGAAAATTCAAAATCCCTCTGAACGTTAAAGGTAACGACGAGCTTTCCTTCGGCATTTAAAAAATCTATGGCTTCTACCTTCCCTACTTCCAGCCCATTAATTGTCACACTTGATGATGTCGCCAGACCTTCTACATTGTCATACACCGCATAAAAGGTGCGGTCATTATCAAGTAAGTTTTTACCTTTTAAAAAACTATACCCAAAAATCAACAGGGCAATAGCAACGACGGCCAAAAGACCTGTTTTAACCTCTTTAGATAGCTTCAAAGCAATTTATTTTCGATTGGAAACAAATTTAGGAATAAATTTCATTTAGCACCTTAACCCTACATTTAATTTAGGATATCCTTAATAGGTGTCTTTATTCCATTTTTAAAGGATACAATGTAAGCGGATGAATAGCCTTTACTCTTGGCCTGTTTTAATTTCTGCTCAATCTCTGTATAATTAGAAGTGGCGCCGTAATAATATTTATAGAGGTTTCCCTCTTTGGCCTTAGATATACTCGACAGCCCTTTAAAATTATAAGGCTTTGTTTCAAGACTTCTGCTGCTTGCAGCAATCTGAACTTTAAAAGTAACATCTGCTACAATTTTATCTTCAACCTTTGCCACAGGAACCATATCCTCTATACCTAAAAAGTCATTTGTATCCACATTGGCCTTATAATCTTCTATAGCGCCCGCTATAGATGAGGCTATCTCATGTTGGCCCTTTCTAGAATTGAGATATCTACCTTCTTGATTGTTTGTAATAAAACCTGTTTCAATCAATACACTGGGCATTACCGTCTGGTGCAATACAATAAAGCCTGCTTGTTTAACACTACGGTCTTTTCGGTTTAATTTTTTACGAAAACTATCCTGAATCAAGCTAGCGAGCTGAATGCTTTGATCGAGAAATTGTTCTTGCATCAACGTCAATCCTATTACAGATTCTGGAGAATTAAGATCGTACTGCGCATATTTTTCTTCGTAGTTATCCTCAAGAAATATTACTGAGTTTTCAGCCTTTGCAACTTCAAAATTTGTTTTGTTTCTGTGTAATCCCAGTACATAGGTTTCTGCACCATAAGCCTGCGAAGTATGCGCATTGCAATGTATAGACACAAATAGATCTGCCTTAGAATGATTGGCAATTTCACCACGTTTAAAAAGATCTACGAATACATCTGTTTTTCTGGTATAGATTACTTTTATATCCTTGTTCTTTTCGAGTTCCTCGCCTACTTCTAAAGCAATTTTAAGCGCAATATCTTTTTCTTTAAAACCATTTTTAGAAGGTTTCCCAGGATCATGACCACCATGACCGGCATCCAAAACCACAATAAACTTATCATTATCACGTGGTTGGACATACAGAAAAGAGCTTGTTAAAACTCCTATTAATACAAATACTATAAAGTAGGTAATCTTCGTTCTCATATTCGGGTAACGCTACATGCGCGCGTTATATTTTATAAGCCCATTTTTACTCAGCTTTTGGGATAGCTTCCAAAAAATAGGTGTAATTTTGGCATTTTTAACAGTTGCCCTTAATTTTACAAAAATACTATTAATCGCATTGCAAACAAACAATCTAAAACTTCTGCTATCTCTAATCGTTAGCCTGATTTGTTCACTGCATGCATTTAGCCAAGTAACTCCCAAAAACGAGGCCAAAAAAATTACGCGCAGAGATACTTCTTTTATAATCACAGATAAAGAAGCTGTATCGCGGGAATTGCGCAATAATGAAATAAATCAAGTGCCCCTTTTTCAAGATTCTCTTAAGATTGAAGCTCCTAATCTTTTGCCGGACAATGAAAGAAATCAAGCTTTGGCTGAACAAGATACCGTTAAAACAGACTCTATTGCAGGCCCACGAGAACCACTTGCAGACATAGTAAACTACAAATCAACAGATTATTCCCGTTTTGATAGGAGTACAGAAAAACTGTATCTGTACAACGAAGCCGAAATAAAATATTCTGATATGCAACTCAACGCGGGTGAGATTATTATCGATAACAGTACAAATACTGTTTTTGCTAAAGGTATTATTGATACCGCTGGTAATTACACACAGATTCCTGTATTTGTTCAAGGTCCAAATACGGTGGAACCAGATTCTATAATATTTAACTTTGATACCGAAAAAGCACTTATTTATGGCTCCAGAACCAAACAACAGGAGTTTTTTATCAAAAACGAAGTAAGTAAACGTGTAAACGACTCGGTTGTCTTTATGCGGAATGTGAGATTTACAACGAGTGAAAATGAAGAAAATCCAGAATATTATTTTTACGCACGTCGCGTAAAATTTGTGCCTGGGAAAAAGATTGTAACCGGTCTGGTCAATATGTTTATTGCAGATGTCCCCACACCTTTAGGGGTTCCTTTTGCTTATTTCCCTATGGAGAAGGAAACAAGTGTTTCCGGTTTTATATTACCTTCTCCGGGAGAATCACGGGAACGCGGATATTTTCTGCAAAATGGGGGTTATTACTTCGCCTTGAGTGAATATTTTGATCTGACACTGCAAGGTGATTATTACACCAATGGAAGTTATGGTATTAGGGGTAGTACAAGTTATAAAAAGCGGTATCGTTTTAATGGAAATATAAATGTGAGATTTGAGCGTCTGCTCAGTAGCGAACGCGGTCTTCCTGATTTTACAGAATCGAACAACTACAATATACAGTGGTCCCATAGCCAAGACTCAAAGTCCAGTCCCAACTCCAGGTTTTCTGCCTCTGTGAATTTAGGGAGTAGTGACTTCTTTCAACAATCTGTAAACATAAATAACGTCGCTAACCGTATTCAGAACAATTTTAGTTCTTCAGTATCGTATTCTAAAACGTTTCAAACTGTACCGCAGGTAAATTTATCATTAACGGCTACACACAGTCAGAATTCGCAGACTAAGGTCATAAATATGACACTACCTACGGCACAGGTAAGTGTAGATAGAATTTATCCTTTTGCTCCCAGTTCTGGGACAAAAAAGGGAATCCTGCAAAATATAAACTTTAATTATTCGGCCCGAGGGGAAAATAGATTTAGAACAACAGACAGTTTATTTTTTACAGCGCAAATGTTTCGGGATGCAGAAATGGGCGTTCAACATTCTATCCCAATAACCACAAACTTTAAACTATTTAAAAATCTTAGTGTTTCCGCCAGTACAAACTATCAGGAATCTTGGGTATTTGAAACCATAGACCGGGCCTATGACACAGATTTAAATCAAATAGTTGACACCCCTAATAAAGGATTTGATGCTTTTAGAACCTATAATTTTAGCTCAAGCGTAGGTACAACTCTCTATGGATTATTCAATTTTGGGGAAGACAAAAAAATTCAGGCTATACGCCACGTGGTTAAACCTTCCATATCTTACAGCTATAACCCTGCGTTTGATCAATATTATGACACCTATCTGGCTCCGGCAGCAAATGATCCTGATGGACCTTTAACCCGCGAGGTTGAATATTCTCGTTTTGATGGCGGTTTTTATGGAGCTCCCAGTAATTTTAAATCGAGTGGAATAGGAATAAGCATAAACAACACCATTGAAGCAAAAGTAAGGGACAAGGACAGTACAGCTACAGAGCCTAAAAAGATTATCCTTCTTAATAACCTAGGCATTTCTACCAACTATAATTTTACTGCAGACAGTCTAAAACTTAGTCCAATATCTGTACGTGGTACAGTGCCAATCGTACAAGACAAGTTGAGCATAAACTTTAATATGACTCTGGATCCTTATGCATTAAATAGCAACAATAAACGTATAGATAAATTGAATATAGCAAATGGCGGGAGTCTTTTTAGACTTACAAATGCAAGTGCCAATTTTGGATATTCCTTTTCCAGTAAGAATTTTAATAAGAAGACTGAAAATGAAGACCCGCTAGAGAATCAAACCTTTAGAAATGGTGGGCGTCCAGATAATATGTTTGGAAAAGATATTGATGATATTAATGGGGAATTCTATGAGGATGAAGAGACCGAAGAAAATGAAGAACCGCAAGAACTTTACAATTATACCCTGCCGTGGAATCTTAGAGTAAACTACAATGTAAATTATGGCAACACGAGTAGGCAAAATAGCATCACATCTCACGCCATTAACTTTAGTGGCGATGTAGAACTGGGTGAACGCTGGTTTGTTGGTGTCTCGTCAGGTATTGATTTTACAGATTTCCGGTTTACACCAACGCAATTGCGTTTTAGACGTGACTTAGAAAGTTTTAATATGACGTTTAGCTGGACACCTTTTGGCACCTATGCTTCCTGGAACTTCTTTGTGGGCATTAAATCCAGCGTTTTAAGTGATTTAAAATATGAAAAACGTCGCTCGCCAGACCAGCGTTTATAATTAATACCTAATTTTATTTTTTAATAGTCTAACTACCATCTATAATTATGAAAAGAATCATCAGCACCTCTGAAGCCCCTGCACCTATAGGCCCATACAATCAAGCAGTTTTATCTGGAAATACACTTTACATCAGCGGTCAGATACCATTAAATCCTGAGACAGGAGAACTAATTTCTGGTGACATTGCAGCAGAATCCAAGATGGTTATGGAAAATCTAAGAGCCATATTAAACGCTGCAGACATGACTTTTGAGCATGTAGTAAAATCTTCAATATTTTTAAGTGACATGAATACCTTCAGTCAGGTAAATGAGGTTTATGCAACCTATTTTAATGAAAAAACCGCTCCTGCTAGAGAAACGGTTGAAGTGGCAAATCTGCCTAAATTTGTTAATGTGGAAATCTCAATGATTGCAGTACAATAGTACTTTAAATCATAATATAGTTCTTATGATAAGCAACTAAACCTTCAATAGGCCTTTTTAAAATTTTCCCTATTTTAAGATCATATTCTTCTGCAAAAAGTTCTTTTAACTCATCTTGAAGATAAAAAGCAATAGATCCTACAAAATGAACAGGAACTTCTTTTGCTTGTTTAAATTGTAAGACTTGATGATCTATAAATAAACGTAACCCTTTCTTAATTAAAGTCTGGCAATACTCGTGATCTTTATTAGTAATAAGAAAACGTGCAAACTGAGCCAAATACGTATTGGGGTTTGGTTTTTTATATAAATGATTCTTTATACTTTCTGCAGTAAGATCAAATTGCTTTGCAAACTCGTAAGCTAAATCCTGAGGAATTTTATTAAAGTGAAAGTCACGCAAAAGCTGTCTTCCATAATAATTGCCACTCCCATCATCCATAAGGATATATCCCAAAGAAGTAACTTTCTGCTCAATGTTCTCACCGTCGTAAAAACTACAGTTAGAACCTGTACCAATTATGCAAACAATACCAGACTCTCCTTTTTTTGTTGTTGCATAAAGAGCGGCATAGGTATCCTCTTTTATTTCTATAACCTCTGCTTTGTCAAAGAAATCCTTAAAAATATCTTTAATAAGCTCTCTAGGTTTTAGCGTTCCGCAACCTGCACCGTAAAAGAAAACATGAGAAGCCTCATGACGATGCTTATAAAGCTCATAATTATTTATGATACGCTCATTTAATATTTCTGCGGAAAGTACCTGCGGATTTAGTCCTAGCGTCTGAGTCTGGAATATTTGTTCCCCTTCCTCATTTAACGCAATCCAATCCGTCTTCGTGGAGCCACTATCTACTACTAAAATCATATATTAACTTATTTAGAAACAACCCTTTTCAAGATATCTTGAAAAGGGTTTATACTCCTTGAAATGCTTATGCTTATAGTTCGTTTACATATTCAGCCAAGTCAACTAACTTGTTTGAATAACCGAACTCATTGTCATACCAAGAAATTACTTTGAAAAACTTAGAATTAAGTTCTATAGCACTTCCGGCATCATAAATACTGGTTCTTACATCACCTACAAAATCCTGAGATACAACCTCATCCTCTGTATAACCCAATATGTTCTTAAGATCACCTGCTGCAGCATCTTTAAATGCTTTATTTATTTCCTCTAGAGAAGTTTCCTTTTCTAAACGCACAGTAAGGTCAACTACAGAAACATCTGTTGTAGGTACTCTAAAAGCCATACCAGTCAACTTGCCCTTAAGAGCAGGGATTACTTTAGTAACCGCTACCGCAGCACCTGTACTTGATGGTATAATGTTAGCCATTGCAGAACGACCTAAACGGAAATTCTTTTTAGAAGGACTATCTACTGTAAACTGAGTAGAAGTAGTCGCATGAACCGTTGTCATCAAACCTTCTTCTATACCCCAGTTATCCTGAAGTACTTTAGCTAAAGGAGCTAAACAGTTGGTGGTACAAGAAGCATTGGACACAATTGTCTGATCACCTTTAATATCCTTGTGATTTACTCCCATTACAAACATTGGAGCATCCTTAGATGGAGCAGAAATAACTACTTTTTTAGCTCCAGCCTGTATGTGATAATCTGCAGTTTCTAAAGTGGTGAAAATACCGGTACATTCAGCCACAACATCTACACCTGCTTCATCCCACTTAAGATTTTTTGGGTCTCTTTCTGCCGTTACACGTACTGTTTTACCGTCAACTATAAGATTACCGTCCTTCACTTCAACAGTACCATCAAATTGACCGTGTACTGAATCATATTTTAATAAGTATGCCAGGTGGTCTACGTCAAGTAAATCATTAATAGCTACAACATCTACATTGTCACGCTTAACGGTAGCCCTAAACACTATTCTACCTATACGTCCAAAACCATTTATTCCTAACTTTAAATTTGCCATTTCTATCTTTATTTAATTATTTATTATTGTTTATGTGGTCATTATTTCTGACACACGTATTAATTCTTTATTTATTTTAGATCCTCCTTTTATTGCTTGCTCTATAGGATAAAGCACCATTTTATCATGCTGTGTCCCTACCATATAATTACTTTCTCCTGCCATTAAAGCCTCTACCGCCTTAACTCCCATTCGACTTGCAAGTACACGGTCATAACAAGATGGAGACCCACCTCGTTGCATATGTCCAAGTACCGCTACACGTACATCATACCCTTCAAGATGTTCGTCTATATAATCCTTAAGTTCAAAAACATTCTTTCCTGTTTTATCACCTTCAGCAACTAAAACTATACTTGAAGTTTTTCCGCTACGTTTACTGCGGTCTAAGGATTCTAACAAACGATCCAGACCCATATTTTCTTCAGGAATCAAAATTTCTTCAGCTCCTGCACCTATACCAGCATTAAGAGCAATATGTCCAACATCACGTCCCATTACTTCTACAAAGAATAACCGGTTGTGTGAACTTGCCGTATCACGTATTTTATCTATGGCCTCCACAGCCGTGTTCAATGCGGTATCATAGCCTATGGTGCGATCTGTACCGCTTATGTCATTGTCTATGGTCCCAGGAATACCAATACAAGGAAAATCATATTCTTGATTAAAAATCAACCCTCCTGTAAAGGTACCATCACCTCCTATTAAAACCAGCGCATCAATATTATCTTTTACCAGATTATCATGACCTCTCTTACGTCCTTCTGGAGTCATAAAATCGGCAGATCTGGCGGACTTTAAAATTGTCCCTCCTCTATTAATTATATCTCTTACACTACGGGCATCCATAGGGTGAAAATCCCCTTGAATAAGACCCTCATATCCTCTATATATTCCTACACAATCTAATTTATGAAAAGCACAAGTACGTACCACCGCTCTAACAGCAGCATTCATGCCAGGGGAATCTCCCCCCGAAGTCATCACTCCGATTTTTTTAATTTTTTTGCTCATTCGATGTTAGATGAAAGGTAAAAATAGGAATTGGATTGCATATTTCTGACTGATTATTAACGAATTTGAAACAATTCGCAATTTCAATCGTTTTCGTTAACAACTATTTTTTTTAAGGCCTAAAAAATTGATGAAAAAGAGTCTAGAAAAGCTGATTTTAGGATATTAAAAATAAAATATGCTCTAAATTATCATATTCTAAATAGAAAGAAAGCTGAAATTTATTAGTTTTCGATCCCTTGAAACTGAATTTCAGAATCTGGTTGAATAATTCGTATTTCTTCTTCAACTTCTCGGGTCTTTCCTTTAAAAATCTTTCTAACCAATTCTTTGAAGGTATCAAAATCGACAGAATAGGTTAATCCCGCTCCTTGTGTATATCCTTCGGTTTCTCCTATAAACTGGATGTCGTTCTGCCTGTTAAAAATTGTAGCTCTCAATGTTCCCTCTTCATTAAGCAGGAAATTTACTTCGACATCACCCACAACTGCAGATTCACTCACTCCACCCACAGGCACCCCCACCTTACCATTAATAATTACACGATTTGTTATTTGTGTGGAAAGTGTAAAGCCAAAACGCCCTGACGTCTGTAAATCTGGAGTTCGATCACCCTGCACATAATCTAACCCAACAGTAAACTTTCCATCTTCATCAGAGAGGATGTCGTTAAATATACCAGAAGCTGTCTCAATCAAATTACCTGCTACAACAGCCTGGCCATCTAAAGCATTCTGACTGTAAAAAGATCCTTGTGTAACTAAAGAGAATGCCTGCAATTCTCTAATAGAACGGTCATCGAGTCTATAATCCAATTCTGAAGTCACCACAGAGCTTGTATTGGGAAATTCAAAATCAAAGGTTATATCTGGCTGTACGAGTTCACCATCGAGATTGATAATAACATTTACAGGAATCTTTCTGTTGATTGAAGGGTTTTCTAACAATATTGATGGATTAGCCTGTGTCCTGTAAACGGCACTAATATCAAGAAGAGCCTTTTCTGGGCTTCCGTCCCAATTAATTTTCCCTTCTGGCAAGATATCGAACTGCTTCTGAACTACCCCGCTATATCTAAAATTATAGGTTCCTTCATATGGCGTAAAATCACCAAACATATTGAATTTACCATTTGTGTTTATTTGAATCAAAAGATATCCCGCACCTCTTCCGCGAAGCGTACTCCCATTTACTTGATCTACCACAATTTCTACTTCTGCATCCCGAGTAACCTCAAGATCAAAATTAAGTTCGAGACCCTTTATCTCTTGAACTACAATCTCTTCACCGCCTAATCGTGCCTGCTTTTCTTCTGGACTTAAAAAGTAAATTACACTGCTATCGCCAAAAGATTCTGTATCGTCCAGCGGAATTTTAAAAGTGGTTCCCTCTTCTGTTGTGGCTACAACATCTATAACCAACTCATCAGAAGGTCCATAAATAGAAGCTTCCCCACTTATGAAAGCTGTACCATAATACAAGGCAAAATCATCCTCTTCGGTATCTAAAACTAAAAGCCTGTCTGTGTTTACATCCAGATCCAATTCCCAATCCTGAAATGCCTGATGGCTTATAGTACCTGTCAAAGTACCTTGAGTACTGTATTTTACATCTTGCAGCGCTACATTACCAAATCTAAACTCCTGCTTACTCAAGGTAACCCGAGCAGTACCTTGAAAGTCATAATCTGTATTTAAGTATGGGACCTTCATACCTGCGTTACGCAGTAACAATTCCCCATTTATATCAGGGTTTTTATAATCTCCGGTAACCTGTGCTCGACCACTTGCCAAACCTCTAATATTTGAAATCACCTCACCACCCAACGGACTAAAGGCAGCCATATTAAGCCTACGGAGCTGAACATCCATGTCTATAGAGGGATTATCTGAGCTCACATTAATATTTCCTTTTGCTGTAAGGGCATCAAAGCCTTCATTTACCAGTTTTGTGTCAATCACATAATTCGTCAGGCTTTCGTTCCCTTTTACGTCAAGAGCAAG
>CAXBEL010000116.1:0-13975 GCA_963974735.1 uncultured Flavobacteriaceae bacterium
GTAAAAGTTTTGATCAATCTTATATCCAGGGTTTTTTGTTAATCTTTCTTCCATAAAAGCATCATCATACCAAATAGTTCTATTATTAGGATATGCAAAAAATAAATCTCCTTTAGCAAAAATAAAAGAGCTACTCATATTAATAGTAGGAAGGTGTATTTTTTTAGGATCCTCAGCAGAAAGTACTTCTTTGTCTTCATATGTTAAACTCCTTCCCGTTTTATAGCGCAGATTTAGACTGGTGTTCTTATCACCAATTACTTTGGAAGGATTTTTTACATTAATAGTCCCATGGTCTGTAGTCAAAATTAGTTTGAATCCTAATTGTTGCGATTTTTGAATCATTTCCAATAGGGGAGAGTTCTTAAACCAACTTTCGGTTAGCGATCTATAGGATTTGTCATTAGAAGCCAATTCTTTTATGACCTCCATTTCTGTTTTAGAATGGCTTAGCATATCTACAAAATTGTAAACCAATACAGTTAAATCATTATTTTTTAATGAATTAAAATTTTCAACGAGCTTTTTCCCTCCTTTCAGACTGGTGATTTTATGGTATTCCCATTTTAGATTTAGTCCCAATCGTTTTAGCTGTGCGGCGAGAAATTTATCTTCATTTAAATTTTTACCTCCTTCTTCGGTGTCATTTAGCCAAAGGTCTGGATGTTGCTTTTCCATATCACTGGGCATAAGTCCAGAAAAAATGGAATTACGGGCATACTGCGTTGCCGTTGGAAGGATGCTGTAGTAAGTTTCTTCCTTCTCCTTTTTATAATAGTTATTTATTATGGGTTCAAAAGCCTTCCATTGATCGTAACGTAAATTGTCTATTACAATTAGTATAGTAGGTGTTTCCTGACTAAGATGCGGAACAATTTTTTCTTTAAAGAGAGTATGGGACATAACAGGCTTGTCCTCATTATTAAACCACTCTGGATAATTACGCTCTATAAATTTAAAAAATTGATTATTGGCTTCAGTTTTTTGAGATTCAAGGATTTCCTGCATACTTTGATCCTCTATATTTTCAAGCTCTAATTCCCAATAAACCAACTTTTGGTACAACTCGCTCCATTCTTCAAATGAATTCACCATTGAAAGGTCCATTGCAATTTTTCTGAATTCTTGTTGATACGATAGTGTTGTCTTTTCTGAGACTAATCGGCTTGTATCTAGATTTTTCTTTAAGCTTAAAAGAATTTGATTAGGATTTACCGGCTTTATAAGGTAATCGGCTATCTTAGAGCCTATCGCTTCTTCCATTATATATTCTTCCTCACTTTTAGTAATCATTACCACGGGTAAGGTATCCCGCTTAGCTTTAATTTCGGTTAAAGTCTCAAGTCCTGTAAGTCCTGGCATATTTTCGTCAAGAAATACAATATCAAAATTCTCCTTATCTACTAACTCAATGGCTTCGGTTCCGCTTTGGCACGTACTTACTTCATAATTTTTCTTCTCTAGAAATAAAATATGTGGTTTAAGTAAATCGATTTCGTCATCTACCCATAGTATTTTTATAGTGCTCATTATAGTATCTTTGTTTTTTGTAATTGGAAATATGCCCAATTAGTAGGCCGTTAAAGGCTTTTATATTTTAAAATGAAAATGATATCTGTTTGGAGAATTCCCACAAACTTACAATAATTAACGACCCTATTTATGGGTTTATTACTATTCCCAAGGGTCTCATTTTCGATCTTATTGAGCATAAATACTTTCAGCGTTTGCGCAGGATTTCTCAAATGGGAATGTCTTATCTGGTATATCCTGGAGCTCATCATACGCGTTTTCATCATGCATTAGGTTGTTTATATATAATGCAAAAAGCATTGGACACCCTTGTGAGTAAAGGTGTTGAGATTTCAAATTCTGAAAGGGAAGCCGTACAGATTGCTATTTTATTACATGATATAGGTCACGGACCTTTCTCTCATGCTATGGAACATAGTATTGTAGAAGATATTAATCATGAACAGATTTCATCTCTTTTTATGGAGGCTTTAAATGCTAAGTTTAACGGAAGTTTAACTCTTGCAATCCAAATATTTAAGGGTTCTTATCACCGTCCCTTTCTACATCAACTGGTTTCTGGACAACTGGATATGGACAGGACGGATTATCTTAAAAGAGATAGTTTTTACACGGGAATGGCCGAAGGAAATATCAATACAGATCGCATAATTGCAATGCTCAATGTTAAGGACGATGAACTTGTAGTCGAAGAAAAGGGCGTGTATACAATTGAGAAATTTCTGGTGGCAAGACGCCTTATGTATTGGCAGGTTTATTTACATAAAACGAGTTTAGCAGCAGAACAGATTTTGGTTCGTGTATTGAAGCGGGCAAAGGAGCTTACAGAATCTGGGATTAAGCTTCCAGGAAGTAAAGCCTTAAATTATTTTTTGAGTGAAAGGATAACACGATCCACATTTGATAAGGAGGCTTTAGAAACTTTTGCTTCTTTAGACGATTACGATATTATTTCTGCAATGAAAGAATGGTGCTCTAATGAAGACTTTGTTTTAAGTACTCTTTCTACTATTATAATTAATAGAAAGCTTCCAAGGATTAAAATAAAAAAGAAAGGTTTTAGCGATGAGTATATTCAGAAGCAGGTTGATAAGGTGATTGCTAAGTGTAATATTTCTGAACAAGAGGCAAGGTATTTTGTTTTTACCGGGGATATTACAAATCAAGCATATACATTTCAAAAAGAGGGAATAAATATTTTAACTAAAAAAGGAAAAATTATTGATGTAGTATCTGCCAGTGACCAATTAGGTTTAAAAGCACTTTCAAAAGTGATCACTAAAAACTATATATGCTACCCCAAGTATAAAGATTAACCCTTTTTTTCTATTTTTGCGGAGATGAAATATACAGCTGCACAGATTGCAGGGATTTTGGAAGGTATTGTAGAAGGTGATGCCAATGCCGAAGTCTCAACTCTCTCTAAAATTGAAGAGGGAGTAAAGGGGTCACTTACATTCCTGGCCAATCCAAAATACACCTCTTATATATATACTACTGAAGCCTCAGTAACTATAGTAGATAAGGATTTTCATGCAGAACAGGAAATAGACACTACTTTGATAAGAGTTGACGATGCATACAAATCATTTTCTAAACTGCTGGAATATTACAATAAAGTAAAGCTCAATAAAACAGGTATAGAATCCCCAAGTTTTATTTCTGATTCTGCTACGTATGGTGAAGATATCTATTTAGGTGCTTTCTCTTATTTAGGGGAAAATGTCAAAATAGGTAATAATGTCAAAATTTACCCCAATGTTTATATAGGTGATAATGTGACTATAGGAGATGAATGTGTCATTTTTGCTGGAGCAAAAATCTATTCCGAATCTCAGATAGGCAATTTCGTTTATGTACATAGTGGGGCCATTATTGGAGCAGACGGGTTCGGTTTTACTCCAGATGAGAAAGGAGAATACAGTAAAGTGCCACAAACAGGAAACGTAATTATTGAAGACCACGTAGACGTAGGTGCAGGAACCACAATTGATAGAGCTACTTTAGGCTCGACAATAATAAGAAAAGGTGTCAAATTAGATAATCAGATTCAGATCGCTCATAATGTCGAGATAGGTGAACATACTGCCATTGCTGCACAGACTGGAATTGCCGGTTCAACTAAAATAGGCAAAAACTGTTTAATAGGTGGTCAAGTGGGCATTGTAGGGCATTTATCCATAGGAGATCGTGTAAAAATACAAGCACAATCTGGGATAGGTCGCAACCTTAAAGATGACGAAGTACTGCAGGGTTCACCAGCATTCACTTATGGTGATTTTAATAAATCTTATGTACATTTTAAAAATTTACCTTCAATTGTGCAGCAATTGAATAATTTGAAAAAAAACAACTCCCATGATAAGTAAGTCCAAGGGAAAACAAAAAACAATCGCCGGTGAAGTCTCTTTAACCGGCGTTGGTTTACATACAGGAAAAAATGTCACGCTTACATTTAAACCTGCTTCAGAAAATGAGGGTATGGCTTTTAAACGGGTTGACCTTGAAGGCCACCCAACAATAGAGGCTAATGCTGACTATGTAGTTAATACGCAACGAGGTACCAATCTTGAAAAAATGGGCGTCAACATTCAGACCAGCGAGCATGTTCTTGCGGCTTGCGTAGGTTTGGGAATAGACAATATATCTATAGAACTGGATGCTTCAGAACCGCCCATTATGGATGGATCTTCTAAATTCTTTGTAGAGGCACTTGAAAAGGCTGGTATTAAAGAGCAAGAGGCTTACCGTGAAGAATATGTGGTTACAGAGGTTATTAATTATCTGGATGAACAGTCTGGTAGTGAAATAATCTTAATGCCTGCAGAAGATTATCAATTGACCACAATGGTTGATTTTGGAACAAAAGTTCTAGGTACTCAAAACGCAAGCATTAAAAATATCTCTGAGTTTAAGACGGAAATATCAGATTCACGTACTTTCAGTTTTCTTCATGAAATTGAAATGCTATTGGAGCATGGTCTAATTAAAGGTGGCGACTTAAACAATGCAATAGTTTATGTAGATAAGGAATTGTCTCCAGAGACTATGGAGAAATTGCGAGGAGCATTTAAGAAAGATAGTATTTCGGTAAAACCCAATGGTATTCTGGATAATTTAACGTTGCACCATCCTAATGAAGCGGCTAGACACAAGCTTCTTGACGTGATAGGTGATTTAGCTCTTGTAGGGATGCCTATTAGAGGGAAGGTTATAGCAAATAAGCCAGGACATCACGTAAATACGCAATTTGCTAAGAAATTAAAGAAAATTATCCGTCAGGAAAAACGCAATAACGTACCTAATTTTGACTTATCAAAACCACCGGTAAAAGATGTTAATGCAATAATGGCCATGTTGCCTCATAGGCCGCCATTTCTACTTGTTGATAAAATTTTAGAGTTATCAGATAGTCACGTTCTGGGTTTAAAGAATGTTACTATGAATGAACCTTTTTTTATTGGTCATTTTCCTGGTGCTCCCGTTATGCCGGGAGTGCTTCAGGTAGAAGCTATGGCGCAGACTGGAGGTATATTAGTATTGAGTACAGTACCAGATCCAGAAAATTACCTGACGTACTTTATGAAAATAGATAACGTTCGTTTTAAGCAGCAAGTACTTCCTGGAGATACACTCATATTTAAGTTGGAGTTATTATCGCCAATACGTCGTGGTATTTGCCATATGCAAGGGTATGCTTATGTAAATGGTAAGTTGGCTACAGAAGCAGAACTTATGGCACAAATAGTTAAAGTAAAGAAAGAAGAATAGTATGAATCAGCCATTGGCATATGTGCATCCCGGTGCAAAAATTGCAAAAAATGTTGTAATAGAACCTTTTACAACCATCAATAATAATGTTGTAATAGGAGAAGGAAGCTGGATAGGATCTAATGTGACTATAATGGAAGGCGCTCGTATAGGAAAAAATGTAAATATTTTTCCCGGTGCAGTAATTTCAGCTATACCACAGGATAAAAAATTTGACGATGAAGATACCGTTACAATTATTGGGGATAATACTACCATAAGAGAGTGCGTTACCATTAACCGTGGTACAACAGATAAAATGAAAACCCAAATAGGGAAAAATTGTTGGATAATGGCATATAGTCATATTGCACACGATTGTATTATAGGAGATCATTGTATTTTTTCCAATAATAGTACTCTTGCAGGGCACATTTTGGTTGGAGATTACGTGGTGTTGGCTGGTATGGCTGCAGTACAACAGTTTTGTACAATTGGTAGTCACGCATTTGTAACTGGCGGATCTTTAGTTAGAAAAGATGTTCCACCTTATGTAAAAGCTGGCCGCGAACCTTTATCTTATGTAGGGATAAATTCTATAGGGCTCCGTAGAAGAGGTTTTACTACCGAAAAAATAAGAGAGATTCAGGATATATACCGTATTCTCTATCAAAAAAATTATAATAATAGTCAAGCTGTAAATATTATAGAAGCTGAAATGGAGGCTACTCCAGAGCGTGATGAAATTTTACAATTCATCAAAAATTCTCAGCGAGGAATAATGAAAGGCTATTTTACAACCAATTAATAAAAATATAATGGCAAATACTTCAGATATAAGAAAGGGAATGTGCATAAGATATAATCACGATATCTATAAAATTGTCGAATTTTTGCACGTAAAACCCGGTAAGGGACCTGCGTTTGTTAGAACAAAATTAAAAAGTGTTACTTCAGGAAAAGTGTTGGATAATACTTTTTCTGCCGGGCATAAAATAGACGATGTGCGCGTAGAAACTCGCGGTTATCAATATTTGTATAATGACGGTGAATTTTATCACTTTATGAATACAGATGATTATACACAAATACGTTTATTGGAATCGGCTTTAGATCAGCCTGGTTTATTAAAAGAAGGCGAAGTGGTTTCAGTATCAATAAACACAGAAGACAACGCCCCTCTTTCAGTAGATATGCCTCCTCATGTAATTTTAGAAATTACACAAACTGAACCTGGAATAAAAGGGAATACTGCCACAAATTCTACTAAGGCCGCAATTGTAGAATCTGGAGCAGAAGTTCAGGTGCCTCTTTTTATAAATGAAGGGGACAAAATAAAAATAGAGACTGATAAAGGAACTTATAAAGAAAGAATTAAAGAGTAACTTAATTTGAAATTTCCGCAACAACATACATTAAAGCAAATTGCTACTATTATCTCCGCGGAGTATGATGGCGATTCTGAATTTCCCGTATTGGGAATGAATGAAATACATGTTGTTACACCTGGTGATATTGTGTTCGTTGATCACCCAAAATATTATGATAAAGCTTTAAATTCTGCGGCAACGGTTATATTAATAAATAAGCATGTTGACAGACCAGAGGGAAAGGCTTTGCTTATTTCTGATGATCCTTTTAGGGATTTTAATATTCTCACAGATTATTTTAAACCGTTTCAATCTGCACATTCCTCAATTTCTGCTAGTTCAAAAATAGGGAAGGGAACAGTTGTTCAACCTAATGTTTTCATCGGGAATAATGTTACGATAGGTAAAAACTGTCTTATACATTCTAACGTAAGTATTTATGACAATACTATTATAGGAGATGATGTAATCATTCATTCTGGTGTTATTCTGGGTGCTGATGCTTTTTACTATAAAAAACGCAAGGAAGGATTTGATAAATTAAAATCTGGAGGTCGAGTTGTAATTAAAGATCAAGTAGAATTGGGTGCCAGTTGTACTATAGATAAAGGTGTAACAGGTGATACTACAATAGGTAGGGGAAGTAAACTGGACAATCAAGTTCATATAGGGCACGATACAGTTGTAGGGGAAAAAGTTTTGATTGCAGCACAAACGGGTGTTGCAGGTTGTGTTATTATTGAAGATGAAGTTACTATCTGGGGTCAAGTGGGTATAGCCAGCGGTATAACTATTAAAGCTCACGCTGTAGTTTTTGCCCAAAGTGGTGTCGGCAGAACCTTAGAAGGAGGAAAATCTTATTTTGGAAGCCCCGCAGAAGAAAGCAAAAAGAAGTTTAAGGAACTTGCATCCATTAGACAAATTCCTTATGTTATGGATAAAATCTCTAAATTAAAATGAGCAAATCAGGTAAAGACATTGTAAGAAGTTTATATGAATCAGATTTTTTAAATGATACAAGCATTTTAAAAAAATACCTGCACCCAGATGCAGAATTGTATTGGAATGCTTCAACAGGTTTTTCAAAAATGACGTATGCAGATATAGCCTCAATGTCCAGTGAAATGGGTAAATCCTTTATATCACTACGACCATCTGTTTCTCATGTTATGCAGGATGGAGATCAGGTTTGTATCAGACTCACTTATTATTTAAAAACTATAGAAAATCCAGACGAAGAAGTAGGGACAATTCATTTTATGGCAATTTGGGAACTTAAAGATGGTAAACTGTTCAAAGGATATCAAATAAGTCAACCCAGTGATGAGGATCCCCAAAATATTGATGCTCACAAAAGGATAAAGTCCTGATTTTTCTTGAGGTTTCCCCTATAAAAAATTACTTTTGTCACCATTTTAATCCAAACAAATAATGAGCGTTCTAGTCAATAAAGATTCTAAAATAATTGTTCAAGGTTTTACCGGAAGTGAGGGTACTTTTCACGCGGGTCAAATGATTGAGTACGGTACTAACGTGGTTGGTGGTGTAACTCCAGGAAAAGGAGGTCAAAGTCATCTTGATAAACCTGTTTTTAATACTGTTGAAGAAGCTGTTAAAGAAACAGGTGCAGATGTATCCATAATATTTGTACCACCTGCTTTTGCTGCAGACGCTATAATGGAATCTGCAGATGCCGGTATAAAAGTTATTATAACTATTACCGAAGGAATTCCTGTAGCAGATATGATTAAAGCTGCACATTATATAAAAGACAGAGATTGCAGACTTATTGGCCCTAACTGCCCTGGTGTTATTACTCCGGGAGAAGCTAAGGTAGGTATTATGCCAGGTTTTGTGTTTAAAAAAGGTAAAGTGGGGATTGTTTCAAAATCTGGAACTCTTACTTATGAGGCTGCTGATCAAGTAGTGAAACAAGGATTGGGAATAACTACAGCTATTGGTATAGGTGGTGATCCAATTATTGGAACGACTACTAAAGAGGCTGTAGAACTTTTAATAAATGATCCAGAAACTGAGGCAGTTGTAATGATTGGCGAGATAGGTGGACAGTTAGAAGCTGATGCTGCACGTTGGATTAAAGAAAGCGGTACAAAAAAACCCGTAATTGGTTTTATTGCCGGTGAGACGGCTCCTGCAGGGAGAACGATGGGCCACGCTGGCGCTATTGTAGGTGGAAGCGATGATACGGCTCAAGCTAAAAAAGCAATATTAAGAGAGTGCGGAGTACACGTTGTGGATTCTCCAGCAGAAATAGGAAAGAAAGTAGCAGAAGTTTTAGGTTAGTTACCTTTCAATAATAAATCAATTTAAAGCGGATTTTTTAATCCGCTTTATTTTTGTCTGATTCGTAAACAATAGTTGTTTTGGTTTTGGGCTTGCCGAAGCCTTTTTGTTATATTTGATTAGAATACAATTTTACAAATCAATTAAGCGTAATGATGAAAATCCTTGAAGGAAAAAATGCTATTATAACCGGAGCCAGTCGAGGAATTGGTAAAGGTATTGCAGAAGTATTTGGAAAACATGGTGCTAATGTTGCATTTACCTACAGTTCATCTGCAGGTCCTGCTGAAGAACTTGAAAAAGAATTAACAGACCTCGGTGTAAAAGCTAAGGCCTATAAATCAAATGCAGCATCTTTTGAGGAAGCTCAAGAATTAGTTAAGCAAATTCTTGAAGATTTTGACAGTATAGATGTTCTGGTCAATAACGCGGGTATTACAAAAGACAACCTCCTTATGAGAATGAGCGAAGAGGATTTTGATCAGGTAATCAACGTAAATTTAAAGTCCATTTTTAATATGACTAAAGCGGTACAACGTACTATGCTTAAACAGAGAAGTGGAAGTATAATTAATATGAGCTCAGTAGTAGGGGTTAAGGGAAATGCTGGCCAGGCCAACTATGCCGCTTCTAAAGCTGGAATAATAGGCTTTTCAAAATCGATGGCTTTAGAATTAGGTTCAAGAAATATAAGAACAAATGTTATAGCTCCGGGTTTTATAGAAACGGAAATGACAGGAAAACTGGATGAAAAAACCGTTGCTGGATGGCGTGACGCAATCCCTCTTAAACGAGGCGGAACACCAGAAGATATCGCTAATGCCTGTATATTTTTGGCTAGTGATATGAGTACTTATATTACCGGTCAAGTGCTTCAGGTAGATGGGGGAATGTTAACTTAAACCCATACCTAAAAAGTAAATACATTAATGGCGACACTCACAATATTATATATTATCCTTGCTGGGATAATTGCATTGGGCGTGTCGCTTTTTCAATATTTTTACAAATCGCACCAAAGTAAAGTCTTAGGCATAACATTTACCGTTCTACGTTTTTTAAGCATCTTTGCTTTGTTGCTACTGCTTATAAATCCAAAATTTAAGAATATTTCTTATGAGACTATAAAGCCTGTTCTGGCTGTTGCTGTCGATAATTCTGTTTCCATAGATCATTTAGGATCTTCAGAAAAGGTTAGAAGTGCTATAAAAGAACTTAGAGAAAACAATTCTATAAAAGAAAGATTTGATCTGGATTTTTATAGTTTCGGTAGAGAAATGAAAGCACTCGATAGCCTTTCATTTTCTGAAAATCAAACCAATATTGGTAATACGCTCAATTTATTTGGTTCTATTTACAAATCCAAAAATTATGTTCCTCTTTTAATTACAGATGGAAATGCAACAGTAGGAGAAGATTATAGATATACAGCTCAGAATTTTAAAAAGCCGGTTTATTTTTTGGCCGCTGGAGATACCCTGGTTTATGATGATTTAAAAATAGACCGAATTAATCTCAATAGATATGCATATTTAGATAATAAATTTCCAGTAGAAATTTTAAGCAGTTATTCTGGAAATAATGAAATAAGCACTCAATTGGAAATTACTTCTGGAAATGGAATAGTGCACCGGGAAAATTTGACATTTGGACCAAATGCAAAATCCAAAATCACCAATTTCTTTCTACCTGCAAATACTGTGGGTGTGCGTCAATATGAGGCGCGGCTTATCTCTAATAATAACGAGAAAAATACTGCAAATAATCAAAAGAATTTTGCCGTTGAAGTTATAGATCAAAAAACAAATGTTCTTATAATTTATTCCAACCTTCATCCAGATTTGGGGACTTTGAAAAAGGCTATTGAAAGTAACAGACTTAGATCGGTTACCCTAGAGGAGTCTTCAATAGATCCCAATAGATTGAATGATTATGAATTGGTTGTGTTGTTTCAACCTGATAGAAGCTTTGATAGAATTTATCAAGAAATCAAAAGATTGAATAAAAACACTTTAACAATAGCTGGAGCCAATTTGGATAACTCTTTCTTAAACCGCTCGCAAGACAGTTTTAGAAACCCTATAAGCGGTCAGTCTGATGAAGCCCAAGCTATTTTTAATCCCAATTTTTCGGCTTTCTTTTTAGAAGATATAGGCTTTGAAGGTTTTCCTCCTCTTGAAACAGCATTTGGAAATATTGCCATAAACGGAGACAGTGATATAGCTCTCTATCAAAAAATAAATGGAATTCCCACTGATATACCCCTTATGGCCGTGACAGAGAATCAAACTAGGAGGGAGGTAATAATTTTTGGTATTGGCCTGTGGAAATGGAGGGCTCAAAGCTATCTTGAGAATAAAAGCTTTCTGAATTTTGATAATTTTATTGATAAGCTTATTCAGTTTGCAGCATCAAGCGAAAAGAAAACAAGGCTTCGTGTTGATTATGATACATTTTATTATGGAGGAGAAGGCATTGAAATCGATGCGCAGTATTTTAATAAAAATTATGTCTTTGATCCTGGGCAGACTTTGAATATTAGAATAGTTAACACAGAATCTAATGCAACTTATGAGGCTCCATTAATAGTAAGTAATACAAGTTATGAAGCCCCAATTGGAAATCTGGCTCCTGGCAACTATAACTTTACCATAAACGTAAAAGGTGAGCAACTTTCGCGAAGCGGAAATTTTACCATAGTTCCTTATGATATAGAAAAGCAGAACTTAAATGCAGATTGGGCTAAAATAAAATTATCTTCACAAGAAAGTAATGGTACAGCTTTGGTTCTTGGGCAGGAGGATATTTTGATAAATAATCTCTTAAATGACAGCCAATATAGACCGGTACAAAAGACTATAGAAAAAATTGTACCTTTGGTCGATTTTAAAATCTTACTATTCATCATTGTTGCCTGTCTGGCAGCGGAGTGGTTCATTAGGAAATATAACGGACTAATATAAATTCTAAATACAAATTTTAAATTATGGAGAGACTACCTAAAATAGGACTGCCTATTATTATAGGAATTATTATATTAATTATTATTATAGCTAAATCTGCTATTACCATAGATTCCGGTGAAGCTGGAGTTTTATATAAAACCTTTGGTGGTGGTGTGGTGACAGAGGAGCCACCTTTAGATGAAGGGTTTCATCTTGTAGCTCCTTGGAATAAGGTATACGTTTATGAAGTAAGGAGACAAGAGCTTTTTGAAAAAATGAATGTTCTTTCATCAAATGGTCTTGATATTAAACTAGATGCTTCTATATGGTATCAACCAGATCCTAAGGACTTGGGTAAATTGCATCAGGAAATAGGAGAGGACTACGTAGATCGTATTCTCCTGCCTACTGTGAGATCAGCTGCGCGTTCTGTGGTGGGGCGCTACACACCAGAGCAACTTTATTCTTCTAAAAGGGACGCTATACAAGCAGAAATTTATGAAGAAACTAGAAAAATAATTAAAGACCAGTATATACTTCTAGATGAAGTTTTAGTACGTGATGTGACTTTACCCCCTACTATTAAAACGGCTATAGAGCGTAAACTAAAGCAAGAGCAAGAATCACTTGAGTATGAGTTTAGATTGGTTTCTGCGCAAAAAGAAGCAGAGCGTCAAATTATTCAAGCTCAAGGTAAGTCTGATGCTAACCGCATTCTAAGTCAATCGTTAAATGATCAGATCTTAAAGGATAAAGGTATTGAAGCAACTCTAGAGCTTTCTAAATCGCCAAATTCAAAGGTAATTGTAATAGGTTCTGGAGATGGTGGACTTCCTTTAATTTTAGGGAATAATTAGAAAAGAATATTTTCAATAAAAAAAAGCCGAATCGTATTTGATTCGGCTTTTTTTATGCTCTTCTCATAGCAGCTTTGCGAGTATCTTCATCGGGTATTAAACCGCTTTTTTTTTGTTGAACTAGGGTTTTAGCTTTTGAAACCCAGTTGTCGTTTTTAATGCGATCAGGAAAAAACCGAATAAGTTCTGTTACTATTTCAATATCCTTATCACTAAACTTACTTATTTGGGCATACGTATAAATCCCTATGTCGTTTAATTTTTCTTCAGTATAAGGACCAATTCCTATTATTTTTTGAAGATTATCTGCATCACTGCTTGAAGCATAACCTATACGATTATAATCTACATATAAGCCGTCATCTTCAGTAGTCTTTTCTAAGACTTGTTCAGAAAATGCTTTCTTGTGAAGATTTAAATCAAAATCACTTTTTTCTGTTTCTTCCTTTTTACCTTTACCCACATTTACTTTACCAGAACTCTTGTTTTCACGTATAACACGTGCTGAAGCTGCTAGATTTTGCTCCAGACCTGACATTTGTTTTTTAAATCGAGCTTTTTGATAATAGTATGCAAATAAATATCCTATTAAAAAGGATATAAACATTAAAGCAAATACTTCAAGATAAGCAATGGGTATGGTAATAGTTTCTACACTATCCTGCATGGTTGTTGAACTAATCAATTACGATTTCTATTCGGTTATTTTTTGCTCGGCTCGACCTTTTACTGTTTGAATAAACAGGCTCGGTTTCACCTCTTGATATGGCATTTATTCTAATAGCACTTATGCCTAATCGAGTGGTAAGATACCATTTTATTTGTCTAGACCGCTCTAAGGCTATAAGATAGTTATCAACATCATTGCCCACATTGTCTGTATGGCCAATAATAGTAACCTTCATATCCTCGTTTAAAATCATTTTTTCTTTAAGTTGTCTAGAATAGGCGATTAACTTTTTATCTAAAATTAATTCTCCATTAGAATATCGCGGATAAATAATATCTCCCATTTTTCTTGAAGAAGGATTGGGTTTAGGAGCATTTGTGGGTTTTGCTACTTTGGGTTGTTCTTTGCTTGAACTAAAAGATCTTTTTAGTTCATCTGCCAGCATTGTATTTTCTGAATAAGTACTGGTGTCTACTGTTATTCCAGAAGCAAATACTTCCTTTTGAGTATCATTATTCGAGTTCTGCTCCCAATTTTCAATCAGGC
>CAXBEL010000117.1:0-13955 GCA_963974735.1 uncultured Flavobacteriaceae bacterium
TGCTTCAGTAAATGCGGTAACTAAAAGTGGTACGAATGAATGGAAGGGTACTGTGTATGGTTTTTACCGTAATCAGGATATGACTGGTGATAAGGTAGGCGATGATGAGTTTAATGTTCCAGATCTTAGCCAAGCACAATATGGTGTGAGCGTAGGTGGACCAATTATTAAGAACAAATTATTTGTTTTTGCCAATTTTGAAAAAGACGATCGTGAAGATGCTGGTTCTAACTTCTTGGCTTCGCGTCCAGGTTTATCTGGTCAAAATGTGTCTCGTGTAACTGCAGACGATTTAGATTTTGTTTCCCAACAACTGGCAACCTTAGGTTATGAAACAGGAGCTTACGAAGGTTTTACCCACAAGACCGAATCAACTAAAGGTATTTTAAAATTAGATTGGAACATCAATACAGATCACCGTCTAGCGGTTATTTATAACTTTCTTGATGCATCAAGAGACCTTCCAGCAAATCCAGAGGCCATTGGCCGTAGAGGACCTGATTTTACTACCTTACAATTTAGAAATTCGGGATACAGAATCAATAATAAGATTAATTCATTCTTAATTGAATTGAATTCTAATTTTGCAAACAGTACTGTTACCAATAAATTTCAGGCCGGTTATACCTTTTTTGATGACAGCCGTGATCCTTTTTCTGCACCCGCACCTCCTATTAATATTCAGAAAGATGGTGTACGTTACATAGTTGCAGGTCACGAGCCATTTTCTATCAACAATAGGTTAGAGCAAAAGGTTTATCAAATAACTAACAACTTAAACATATTAAGTGGTAACCACACCATCACATTGGGCGGTAGCTTTGAAAAATTTGAATTTGACAATTCCTTTAACTTAGGAGGATATGATTATAATGGTGATCCAGCTTTGGGCACAGGTCCGGTAAGTACCTTTTTTGATGCATTTACAAGTGTAAGAATAGATCCATCATTACCTGGCGGAAGTTTTGAAGAAGCTGTGAATAATGGCACTATAGCTGCGGCATTGGCAAATGCTCAGAACATTTTTGATACTAATAGTGCTAATGATGGATGGGCTCTTGCTGAAACAAATGTAGGTCAATTAGCTTTTTACGCACAGGATAAGTGGAAGATGACAGATAAATTCACATTTACTTATGGTTTACGTGTAGATCACCCACTTTACCTTGATACTAAAGAAAAAATTGAAGAAAACATCATACGCGCGTCTGGTGGGACTTTCCCTGATGGAAGCTACCAGCCAGGTATTACTTATTATAATGAGAATGGAACGCCAACAAAACTGAGCAGCCTTGATTTACCTTCAAAGGCATTATTGGTGTCACCTAGATTAGGTTTTAACTACGATGTAAAAGGGGACAACAGTTTTCAAATACGTGGTGGTACAGGAATTTTCACAGGTCGTTTACCATTTGTATGGATAGGAAACCAAGTTGCGAACCCAAGTTTCTTTTTCTACCAGACTTCAGAACCTGATTTTAAATTTCCACAAGTTTGGAGAAATAGTTTAGGTCTTGACTACAAGTTTAACAACGGTATTATAGCTTCTACAGACGTGATTTACACAGAAGATATCAATGCGCAGATGGTAAGAAATTATGGACTTATATCACCTAGCGGAACATTAAATGGAGTAGATAATAGATCTATCTATTTAAATTCAGACAGAGCGACAGACGAATTTGGCGGAATAACAAATGCCTATGTCTTTAGTAACACACACGTGGGGTACTCTTTTAACTGGTCAACTAAATTACAGAAGACTTTTGATAATGGAATCTACGCGAGTATTGCGTACAACTTCTTAGAATCTCGTGATGCGAGTTCTATTGATGCAGAAATATCAAGTGATGCATACGAAAGAAACCCTGCTATAGGAAATGTGAATGCTGCAATAAGCACGCCTTCACGTTATGGAGATAAGCATAGAATAGTAGGACAGTTAAATAAATCCTTTAG
Organism: uncultured Flavobacteriaceae bacterium; assembly: GCA_963974735.1. Taxonomy (GTDB): domain Bacteria; phylum Bacteroidota; class Bacteroidia; order Flavobacteriales; family Flavobacteriaceae; genus Leeuwenhoekiella. The sequence goes on from CAXBEL010000117.1 coordinate 1,960, forward strand.
CTATGGGCAAAACAAGCAGTGGAGAACTTCAATTGGAGCTTTTTATGAATATGCTCAAGGCGGAAGATTTACTTACACCTATTCTGGGGACATCAACAATGATGGTTCTGGTTTAAATGACCTTCTTTATATTCCAACGCCAGAAGATCTTGCAACATATAATTTCTCTGGAACACCAGCGGAGCAAGCAGATCAACGCACAGCTTTTGAAGCGTTCATACAACAAGATGATTACTTAAGTGACCGTAGAGGGGGTTATACTGAGAAATATGGCATACTTAGCCCTTGGAGAGGAAGATGGGATGTGAAATTGCTTCAGGATTATGATTTCCAAGTAGGAAACGGAAGAACCAATACGATTCAATTTAGTTTGGATATTCTTAATCTGGGTAACTTGATCAGTTCAGATTGGGGTGTTATAGAGCTTCCAGTCAACTCTCAACCAGTAGGTGTTACCGTTGATCCTAATACAAATACGCCTACTTATACGTTTAATACTGCACAGACGACAACCTATACTAATGATTTTAGTTTAGATTCAAGATGGCAGGCTCAAGTAGGATTGCGATATATATTCTAAAAGAAAATTTGGTTATACTTTTAATGAAAAACTGCCCTTTTTAGGGCAGTTTTCTATTTAGGGGACATAGGATTAAATAAGCTTAATCTTCCTCCTCTTCAAAAATATTAATAGTAGATTCAAATTCAGAAGCATTGAAGTCTTCTTTACTTATCCAATAATCTGAAGTTGTAATTTCATAGTTAGACGCTCCTGTAGTTTTAACTTCCCAGATTATATTGTCTGCTTCTAGAAAGGGTTTTTTGCCTGCTAATTGATCCTCAAAAAGGCGCTTTATTATATTGTGATCATTTAATCCAGAACACAAGGCTTTCAAAGCTATTTCCTTATTAAATTCAATTTCTTTCTGATTATTTACAGCTTTAATAGAGCAGGAGATTATACTTGCTTTGGTATTGGGAAAAGTGCCGTTATAAGCTTTATATAATAATTGATTTATATTAAATAAATCTTTGTGCAACGAGATGTCAGAGTAGTCTTCTGCTACTTTATCTGTGAGTATTTCATTAGAAAGTTGATCTATCTGGCCAGGAGAAAGATGCTCTTCTAATTTATAGCTAAGTACGATAGTGGCTGCCTCGCGTGGCTCAAAATCATTAATAGCAAGAAATAGATATTCCTGAAGTTCCTCATCTTTTAATTGCGCTGTTCCTTCAAAATTAAAAGCCTCTAAAAGATTTTTCATATCTGTAGAAGTCCAGTAATTTTTAAGTTCATTAACTGTATTTATTTTTTCAAGGGATACTTGGTATTTCATAGTTTGATGTTTGGCTTAAAATAGAATTCAAATTTTTATTTTAAGTTAGATTCTTGTTAATAAAAAACGCCTTGTAAATTTTACAAGGCGTTTTTTATCATCATTTATAAAATGAATACTGACTAGGTCGCTATCCATTTAAAATTGTGGTTTCTTTCTGGCACAGAGATTCTTTCAGAAATTCGCTGCAAGCGTTTAGGAAGTGCAAGCAAATAATCTCTTGCTTTTTCAGCAGAATCATTTAAACCTGTAATGTGCTCAATCTTCCATTCTTTAAGAAGAGAAGACATTATATCTATATAATCCTGAGTGGTATAAACCATACTGCGTTGAGCGGCATCAGAGAAATGAGACCATAAGTCACCAATTCCCATCCCAGATTCCCGAAGATAAATAGCTGGCATAACTATTTTTTTCTTCATCATATCTTCAAAAGCCAGCATCATTTCACTAGGATCCATCTCAAATATGCGTCTCACAAATTCTTTATAAGCACTTGCGTGACGTGCTTCATCTGCTGCGATTACTCCGCACATTTTAGCGAGTTGGGTGTTGCCGGTCTTTTTTGAAAAAGTCGCTACGCGGCGGTGTGAGATATTGGTTGCCAATTCTTGAAAACTGGTATAAACAAAATTCTTATAAGGATCTAATCCCGTTTGAATGTCAAAACCATCACTTAAAAGATATTGAGTGGAAATTTCCATTTCCCTCATGTTTACCCTTCCAGATAAGTACAAATATTTATTTAATAAATCACCGTGACGGTTTTCTTCAGCAGTCCACGAGCGAACCCATTTAGACCAGCCTGCATTGTTTTCCTGATCTACACCTTTTACGCTCATTAACCATGATTCGTAAGTGGGCAATGCTTCTTCAGTAATTGTATCTCCTACAAGAACAGTAAAGAGGTCATAATCCATCTCTCGAGCCAGTTCCTGAATTTCACGTATTTCTTCTATAAATTCTGGATTGTTTGAGTCTGGTAAAAAATCTGACGGTTGCCAGTTTTCTTCTATGGGGCGTAGATATTTAGAGAGCAACTCATCCATCGATTTTTCAATGGTATTCATTACTTCTAATCTAATATTAGATAGTTTCATTATATTTTTCTTTATTCAATTGCAACGTAAACTTAAGGCATTTATAGATACTAACAATTTATTAGGGTATTATTCTTTAAATTGCTCTAAAATTGTGTGTTTAGCATATAAATACTGATTCGTTTAGGTCTTTAATTTTTAGACAATTCTTTCTTGCTTCTATTTACATTTCCTCACATTCAGCTTGTGGCAATGTAGCAGTCAAACCCAATTCTGGAGCACCTCCACTTATGACAGCTTCGGTTTCTGAGAGATAAATTTCTAGCGATGCAGTATCTTCTTTTCCTTCCTGCATAAAAGTATATTCAGCCGTAATTATATCCTCAGAAATCGTTCCTTTTAGATTTCCTTTACGCTGATCTTTAAAAGCGGGGATATAATTATATACTCCAGAAACCAAAGAATCCTTAAATTCTAGATTTAGCTCAATGACATCCTTATCCTCGGGATTCTCTTTAAAAGAAGTTTCCTTCTTAAAACAGAGTTTTCCTTGTGTAGGGTGAATAGTGCTTTTGGTTGCATTGTACTCTTCAACAACTTCTTCATTAGATTGTTCACCCGGTGAATTACCGCTGTTCTTGCAACTTGACACAATAATTGTCAATAATAAAGCCAAGCCTATTCTTAATTTAGCAACTTTCATAGCTCTGTTTAATCAGAATTTTAATCTTTTAATTCTTCTTCTTTTTTAATTTCTTTTGTGTCCCGGTTTTTTACGTATTCCTCCAACCATTGATCTTGTTCCCAAAGCATATGTAAAATAGACTCTTTTGCTCTGTAGCCGTGACTTTCTTTAGGTAACATTACAAGTCTGGCAGTTGCTCCTAAACCTTTTAGCGCATTAAAATACCGCTCACTTTGTAGTGGATAAGTACCAGAATTATTGTCTGCCACGCCGTGTATCATAAGCAAAGGTGTTTTCATAGAATCTGCATGCATAAAAGGCGACATTTCATAATAGATTTCAGGAGCTTCCCAATAGTTGCGCTCTTCACTTTGAAATCCAAAAGGAGTCAATGTACGGTTGTAAGCACCACTGCGCGCGATACCGGCTGCAAAAAGATTGGAATGTGATAGGAGATTGGCTGTCATAAAAGCACCATAAGAATGACCACCTACTGCAACGCGATCTCTATCTATATAACCTAAAGAATCTACTGCATCTATAGCGGCCTTTCCATTAGCAACAAGTTGTTTTCTGAAACTATCATTAGGCTCTGTATCACCTTCACCCACAATAGGGAAGGAAGCATCATCAAGAACAACATAACCTCGAGTAACCCAGTAGAGCATAGAGCCGTAAGAAGGGTATGTAAATTCGTTTGGATTTGTGGTGGTTTGAGAGGCGCTGTTCTTGTCTTTAAATTCTCTAGGGTATGCCCAAAGTATCATTGGCTTTTTTTCCTTCTTATTCATATCGTAACCTACTGGTAGGTATAAAGTACCAGAAAGTTCCAATCCATCTTCCCGATCGTATTTTATAACTTCTTTATGTACATTTTGAATACTTATAAATGGGTTCTCAAAGTCTGTTATCTGCTTTAAGTCTCCAGAATTGATATTGCGAATGTAATAATTGGGGTATTCGGTGGGTGATTCTATGCGAACCAGAATTTCACCATCCTTCATATCAATAGCGTCCATTAAGGTTTCCAACTTATCTGTATATTCAGATTCGTATACCCGTTCGGTTTTTTGGGTTTCTAAATTCATTTTGTCAATAAAAGGAAATTGCCCTTTATCACTGAATCCATCCCCTTTTAGAAAGGCATTTCCATCAATAACTTCAAGAACGTCTTTTTTGTATTTGTTTTTATGGGTGACAAAATCTCCAGGATCACTGTATACATCTTGATAATTACGATCAAATATTACAGTTCCCGTATTGCTATTCCCAGAAGGATCAAAACTGTAAGTCTTGGTATTACGGGTATTCCACCAGTAATCGTAGGCTATTGCTTTGTCATCTTCTCCCCAAAGAATGCCTGAAAATCTATTTATTGTTTTAATCAGTTTTTTGGGCGCTTCAGTAAAGGGGGCTTTCTGCTGAAAAACCTGATCTCTGTAAGGAACGTCAACTTCAGGATCACCTTCATCCAAAACTTCTGCCCAGACTAAAGTTGCTGGTTGGTCATCCCGCCATCGCATACTCCTTTTCCCTTTTTGTGCAGCCATAAAACCCTGGGGCAATTCTTCAATAAGAGGTACTTCGTTTACGACTTTTACAGATTTACCTGTTTGATCATAAACCGTTGTGGTTTCAGGAAAACGGTAATAGGGGACTAGATAGGAGAAGGGTCTATGTATGGAGCTTACTTTTACATATTTGCCATCTGGCGAAAATGAAATATCACTGTACATAGCTGCATCCAACCATTTTCTTTGAGAACCATCCAATTCTACTTTAAATAAAGTTGAAGTAGATAATTGCTCAAAATTGAATTCATCATTGGGGTTCTTCAATAGATCCTGATAGGTTCTGTTCTGCGCTTTAGAACCAGAGCTAACCGAAATTGTGGGCCCGGTAGGAACCGCTTCATCTGTATTGATTAAATCCTGCCGTTCTTGCGGAAGAAAATTAACCAAAAGACTTTTACTGTCTTTAAACCAGTTTATGGGATTGCCCATGTTTGAATTTACGTGAGGTTCTGTAATTTTAGTCACTTGAGCAGATTTTATATCAAGAACCCAGACTTCCACACCTTCTTCAACTGTATTTGTGAAGGCCATTTTACTTTCGTCTGGCGACCAGTTAAAATTGCTGAGCGAAGGGTTATCTGGAATCCCAGTTAAGTCTCGCGGATTCTCCTCATCCACTCCTTTAATTTTGACATCGTTGTAAAAAGTAGTGCGGCTGCCTATGTTTGTTTTTGGATTGATTCTCAGACCACCTAAACGGAGTTCTTCTTCAGACAGTTCTGCAATAGTTTTGTAACTGTCACGATACAATAGCAACATAGTATCTCCACTGCTGTTCATCACTACGGAAGGCGCTCTGGGAACATCTACTAAATCGAGAATCTCTTTAGGAGGTTTTTGATAGTTAAGATTTATCTGTGCAAATAGGCTTCCATTAAGAATAAAAAGAAGCAATAGGGGTAGGAGTAATTTTTTCATATGGCTTGTTTTTGTGAATTTAACTAAAAAGGCCGAAAGTTTAATTTTATTTACTATGCGTGCATACAAAAGAAAAGAAGTAATGTGTCATTAAAATTGAAGAATCTGTATCTTTCCACGCTTTTAAAGACCGATATTTTCGGTCATTATAATTCTTTAAGTCTTAATTTACAATATGTATAATTCTAGAATAGCCGGATTGGGTGCTTATGTACCAGAAAATGTGGTAACAAATGATGACCTTTCTAAGGTAATGGATACCAACGATGCCTGGATACAGGAACGTACCGGAATAAAAGAAAGACGCCACATAAAAAAGGGAGATGGCAACAGTACGGCAACTATGGGAGCTAAAGCTGCTAAAATTGCTTTAGAACGTGCAAAACTTACAGCTAAGGATATAGACATGGTTGTGTTTGCTACCTTGAGTCCAGACTATTATTTTCCGGGCTGTGGTGTGCAGATTCAGCAAATATTAGAAATGGATACCGTGCCGGCGCTAGATGTTAGAAACCAGTGTAGTGGGTTTGTCTATGCACTTTCTACGGCAGATCAGTTTATCAAAACAGGGATGTATAAAAATATTCTTGTTATAGGTTCAGAAAATCACAGTGGTGGTCTTGACTTTTCTACAAGGGGTAGGGGAGTCTCTGTAATTTTTGGAGATGGAGCTGGAGCAGCTGTATTGACTCGAGAAGAAGATAACAGTAAAGGAATACTTTCCACACATCTGCATAGTGAAGGGGAACATGCTTTAGAACTTTCTCTAAGAGGACCCAGTACAGAAATGTGGGTGCCAGAAATCATTGAAAAAAATCCGCAAGAGGATATTCCTTACTACCCATATATGAACGGTCAATTTGTATTTAAAAATGCTGTAGTACGGTTTTCTGAAGTTATAAATGAAGGATTACAAAAAAATGGACTAACTGCGAAAGACATAAATATGCTGATTCCACATCAGGCAAATCTTCGTATTTCTCAATTTGTACAGAAACAATTTAAGTTATCAGACGATCAGGTTTATAATAATATACAGCGCTACGGTAATACCACAGCAGCATCTATTCCTATCGCTCTAACTGAAGCATGGGAAGAAGGTAAAATAAAAGCAGGTGACAATGTTGTTTTGGCGGCCTTTGGTAGTGGTTTTACTTGGGCAAGTGCTATTATAAAATGGTAAAACTGTTCTAACTGCTCTTTTTTGAGCGAATTAGATATTCATAAAATAAAAAAGCCGGAAAATTAATTTCCGGCTTTTTTATAATCTATACTTAAAGTGTTATTTCTTTTTTGGCTCAAATACTGGAAGTAGCTTTGTGCTTACTTCCCCAAAACCAATTCTTACATTATTCTTCTCACACCATCCACGCATAATAACGGTATCATTGTCCTCAATAAATTTACGATCTCCACCATCGTCAAGCTTAATAGGTTTAGATCCTTTCCAGCTTAATTCTAACATAGAACCATAAGAATCTGGGGTTGGTCCCGATATGGTTCCACTTCCCATCATATCACCAGAATTAACTGGACACCCGTTTACGGTATGGTGAGCCAGTTGCTGACTCATATTCCAGTATAGGTGCTTAAAGTTAGAAGCACTTATTTTAGTCTCATTTTTTCCTTCCGGTTGTAGGGAAACTTCAAGATTTATATCGTAGCTCTTTTTGCCTTTTGATTGTAAGTACTCCATTAACTTCTTTTCTGGCTTAGGGCTTTCTACACGAAAGGGTTCTAAAGCATCGAGAGTTACAATCCAGCAAGATATAGAGGAAGCAAAGTTTTTAGCAAGAAATGGTCCTAAAGGCACATATTCCCAACGTTGAATATCCCGCGCACTCCAGTCATTAAATAAGACAAGACCAAAAATATAATCTTCAGCTTCGTTTACGGGTATTGGCTGACCCAATTCGTTAGCATCTGTTGTAATAAAAGCCATTTCCAATTCAAAATCCACTAATCGTGAAGGACCAAAAATAGGTTCCTTAGCGCCATTAGGCAGTTTTTGCCCTTGTGGGCGATGTACAGGAATGCCTGACGGAATTATAGAACTGCTTCTCCCATGATAAGCAACAGGTAAATGAAGCCAGTTGGGCAGCAACGCATTTTCAGGATCGCGAAACATAGTTCCCACATTCGTAGCGTGCTCCTTGCTCGAATAAAAATCTGTATAATCCCCTATCTGAACAGGCAATTGCATTTCTATTTCATTCATATCAAAAATAACACGATCACGGTGTTCTTTATGATCTCTTAATTTGGCATTGCTTTCTTCAAAAATATTTGAAATACGATTACGCACCAATCGCCAAGTTTTGCGACCATCTGCAATAAAATCGTTAAGTGTATCTTGTAAAAATATATCGTCTGTAAGCGGAATGCCTTCAAAGTAGCCCAGCTGGTGCAGAGCTCCAAGATCTATGGCATAATCTCCTATGCGGGTTCCTATGGTTATAATATCATCCCGGGTTAAAAACACCCCAAATGGTATATTTTGAATGGGGAAATCTGTTTTTTCAGGAGTATCTAGCCAGGTTTTACGTTTAGGATCATTAGTCTTTAGAGGCATAAATATTCTTAATAATTTGTTAGTAATTCATCTTTTCAAATATAGAATTAAAATAGTACTAACCGAATGTTATCCCTATTTTTGAACTTAATTTAACAAACTTTAATACAATGCAACGGGATACTGTAATATTTGACCTAATACAAGAGGAAAAACAACGACAACTTAATGGTTTAGAGCTTATTGCATCTGAAAATTTTGTTAGTGACCAAGTGATGGAAGCAGCCGGATCTGTACTGACAAACAAGTATGCTGAAGGGTATCCAGGTAAGAGGTATTATGGAGGATGTGAAGTTGTAGATGAAGTTGAAACAATAGCGATTGAGCGCGCAAAAGAACTTTTTGGAGCAGAGTATGTGAATGTGCAACCACATTCTGGTTCTCAGGCAAACACTGCGGTCTTTCATGCGTGTATGAAACCTGGTGAAACTTTTTTAGGTTTTGACCTTGCTCACGGTGGACACTTAACTCACGGTTCTCCAGTAAATTTTTCCGGAAGATTATATAATCCGGTTTTTTATGGGGTAGATAAGGAAACCGGTCACTTGGATTATGATAAAATTGAAGAAATTGCAGTACGCGAAAAGCCAAAAATGATAATAGCGGGAGCTTCTGCATATAGCCGTGAGATTGATTATAAAAGATTTCGGAAGATAGCAGACAAAGTTGGTGCAATATTGATGGCAGATATCGCACATCCTGCGGGACTTATTGCTAAGGGTATTATAGGAGATCCAGTCCCACATTGTCACGTTTGTACAACTACTACTCATAAAACCTTAAGAGGACCGCGAGGGGGAATGATTTTAATGGGTAAGGATTTTGAAAATCCTTTTGATATTAAATTAAAAAGCGGAAAATTAAGAATGATGTCATCATTGCTTGATAGTGGGATTTTCCCAGGGAATCAAGGTGGGCCTCTAGAACATATTATCGCTGCTAAAGCTATTGCATTTGCTGAAGCATTGACTGATGAATTTCTGCATTACATGGTTCAAGTCAAAAAAAATGCTGCTGTGATGGCGAAAGCATTTGTAGATAAGGGATATAATATTATCTCTGGCGGAACTGATAACCATATGATGTTGATAGATCTGCGTAATAAAAATATTACAGGTAAGGAAGCAGAAGAGGCTTTAGTAAAAGCTGATATAACAGTTAATAAAAATATGGTTCCGTTTGATGATAAATCTCCATTTGTAACTTCAGGTATTCGTATAGGTACCGCTGCTATAACAACAAGAGGACTCGTAGAAGAGGATATGGAAACGGTTGTAAATCTTATAGATGAAGCGCTAACCAATTTCTCGGATGATGATAAATTAGAAAAAATTGCAGAAAAAGTAAATGTAATGATGGGAGAACGACCTCTATTTAAAATGTAGTTTCCTTCAAAGTAAAATAAAAAGCACTTTGTCATTCTAATGTTAGAAAGGCAAAGTGTTTTTTCATTTAGATGAGTTCTAAAATGGTAATTGGGTTTGACCTGAAATTAACCGTTTCACCGGCTTTCTTGCCCAATAAAACTTGACCAATAGGTGAAACACTTGAAACACAATAATATGTTTCTTCATTCATTTTAACTTCTCCCAGACCAATAGAAAGAAAATAATTCGCCTGACTGGTTTTTACCAAACTCCCAAAGCTGACAGTTTTAAATACTTTTTCTATAGAAACTCTGTTAAGTTCATTTTTTAGGTTTTGAGTAACACTAAGTTGGCGTTTTGTATTGTCTAATTCTATCTGCGCCATAGCTCTCCCAGTTTCATATTTATCTCCGGCACTGCTTTTTGTATCACTATCCCGCGATTCTTTAATTGAAGAAATTGTGGTGTTTATGGTATTTATCTTTTCGTCGAGAAGAGAATGCATTTTATCAATAAGTACAGCTTTAGACATATTTTATTTTGGCGGTAAGATTAAAAATAATAATCTATTCTTTCACTATTCCGAGCGATTTTCCGGTTTTGCAATCAACCCGTAGAAGTTCTCCCTTCCTTATCCCGTATTTTCCTGTAATTACTTGATAAATACCTATTCCATTTTTAGAAGAAATGAGAATAATTTTTGTGTCATTACGCTTATCTATTAATGGACTTTTACAACTTGTATTATCTAAAATAACACCGGTAGGAGGAGAAAAGAATACTGGGGTGTTTTCAGCACGTCGAATAATGGCAGATTTGGAAGAATTAGTAAAAACTCCACATCCTGTAATAGCTGAAAGGAATAAAATATAAGGTAAAATAACAGACGTTTTCATACTGGTAATATGCTAAAAGCCTTATTAAATATACTGAAAAACAAGATGTTATTTTAATGATTTAAAAGGATTGGTAAATTTCATTCCCATTGAAATGCAAAATATTGACATTGTTCAGCACCGGTATTTCTAATAGCATGTGGAACATTTGAAGCTAGATAATACACATCACCCACTTTTGCATCATAAATTTCATTACCAATTTCCATTTGTGTATTTCCTTTTGTAACAATTACTATTTCTGCTGCGCTATGCACATGTGGTTCGTGACTTTTTATTCCGGAATTTAAATTGGTAATGTGCATTTCATAATAAGGGCACATAGCAGTCGCCCGGTGAAAATAGTTGCGAATGCCCCCTCGATCGTGAGTGTTGTAATCTACCTTCTCATAATTTATAATTACTGATCCACCTTCCTTTTTTCCCCGCCTCAAATTGGGATTTTCTTTTGAAGCATATTGCATGGTATAATAACTGGAGCTTGGGGAGTCTGCACTGATTTTTAAATGGTCTCCGGGAAGAATTACTATTACGCTGTTAGGTCCAAAGGTCTCTGTCTTTTTATCTAAAGAAATTTTAAATGTTCCTAATTTGATAATTATAATCTGCTCGTTAGTTTTATCAGCAATTTCTTTAACTCCATCTTTAGGTGAAAATGTCTTAGTGCTGAATGTCATTTCTGCTAAATGCATAGTTTCACCGCTCATCAAAGTATCAACAGCAACCAAATCATCACTGGTATAAACACCAGACGGGATCATTTTGTTTACCATATCACTCCATAGCCAAGTTAGATTCTGAGGGAATTCGGATCCAGGTTGCTTGCTGTCATGTCCGCCAGAGCCCGATACAAATAAGTAGTCATAATTTTTATATTTGAGAGCGGCTTCCATTTGCTTGTTGGCAAGCCACCAATTGCCATATTCATTATCTAAATCATTTATTCCATCCTGTAACAAAATTTTGATGTCCTTTGTTTCAGCTTTCCTAATCATTGATGGGTAACTATGTCCTTCTCTTATATTAGTAAAGCTACCATAATGGCTCAGTACTTTATTAAATTGGTCTGGCATAAACCAAGCTGCAGAAAATGCAGAGATTCCACCAGAGGATAGTCCGCCAATAGCTCGCATTTTAGGATCGTCAGAGATGTTATAATTTTTTTGGACTTCAGGAATTAATTCTTCTGTCAAAAATCTAGCGTAGGTTTCCGAAACCTCATCATATTCTTTACTTCGATTGCTTGCTTTCCAAGGACTTTCAATTGGCGAATCATTTTTATCATGTCCTGGATTAATAAAAAGACCAATGGTCACGGGCATCTTTCCTTGACTAATGAGATTGTCAAATACAGTGGAAGTTTTAAAATCACCATCTTCAGAAATATAAGCGTGACCGTCTTGAAAAACCATCAATGCAGCTGGGAATTCAGGATTATACTGAGCTGGGATATATAGATAATAGTCCCGTGACGTATTGGGGTAAATGGTGCTTTCCCATTGATATTTAGTAACACTTCCTTTTGGTATATTTTCATAGGTCCAGGAATTAGGACCTGATTTATAATTTTCTTGTAAACGGTAATGTGAAACTAAATCAGTAATAGA
>CAXBEL010000118.1:0-13864 GCA_963974735.1 uncultured Flavobacteriaceae bacterium
CGTCCCAGACATCTTTCAGTACAGGTATGTTATGCTGGCGATCGTTAAAGATGATACCGGTGGCATCGGATCGGTAATTACTGTTGTTGATGAGCAGGCACAAGGCATGTTTCAAGTCGGTGACATAGAGATCGGCATCCGAAAAATTGGAGGAGAAACCGAAATAACCGTTGAGCAGGTAGTTTTTCCGTTCCTCCCCTTTGGGGCAATAGGGAACGATATCCATTTCCTTGAACTCGGTCTTGATACGGGATGCGATAGCCCCAAGGCGTTCTGCTTTCGATGTCCAGTAGACGATATTGAGATGGCCACGGATGATCCGTGCGTTGTCGTCCGCATTGATCTGATCGAGGATAGTGGTTATTTTTCCATGGACCACTTTGTTCTGTGTCCCGAAATTGGAGCTCTTGCCCAGTTCCTCCAATCGTTTTTCCAACAGCTTGCGCCATCGATGTTTGTCGTCCAGATAGATAATCTGGTTGACGATATGGTTTTCATGCAGGCCCGGTCCCAGTCCATCGACAAAGCCCTGATGGAATACAAAATCATCGGAAGTAAACTTCTCGTTGGTCTTACTGCTCTGTACGGTATCCCCGAAACAGTTCTCGTTATTTACTGCCAATACATCAAAGAAATGGTCACCGATCTGGGCGTGGACCTTTCCCAAAAGGATATCGGTATCGAAACCTTCGTTGAAGCCGTTGAAAAAGTTATCCGTTAGCCGCAAAATTTCAACTTGGGATAATTGGTCAAGCTGAAGCTTGTTATTTAGAAAACTGGCGGCATCGCGGACTGCATCGAGAAAGCCCTTTACCGTATCGGAGAGTTCATCGGGAAACGATTTTGCGACCTCCCTGAACGGGTTTACATATTTGGCCTTGTTCAGGCTCCTGTTCTTGGGCCAGATAAAGAAGAGGTACGACTCGTGTGCCATAAATTCCCTGCCCTTGAAATGGTCGTGGGTCGCCTTTTCCAAAAAAGTAACGTTTGGCAATTGATCTGCCGAATATTCTTTTTTTAGGAAGACATCCTGTTTGTGGACGACCGTTCCCGCAGGTAGGGATTTGAGCGCCTGGAACCAAGACCCGTGCAGATCTTCAAAATCTTTTTCGGAAAGTGAATAGACCTCGGGGAGCTTTAGTTTATAGCCTAGGATGATATTCCCGTTATTGGAGAACACGATATTATCCTGAATATCCACGATGGGATAATGGTCGTTTAGATTAATCCTCATAATGCAATTGGGTTGTTTTTTTGTTCGATATGGCTTGTGGGAATACCTTGGAAAACTGAAGGAGCTGCGGTTGGTCGGCCATCTTGATAAGGAAGGCATAGAGCAAGGCGTTTACGACCATTGCACCAATTACCAACAGGAAACTGAAGGAAAAAATGATGACCAATAGGGAACCGATGACTCCCGATATCTGTAAAGCGAACAAGGATATGGGCAGACCGAATATCAATGCCCGCTTTCGGATGTTCCTATATATCTTGAATTTCTTCATAATTCTTAGCTAATACATCGCACGATGTGAGTTACACGACGATGGTAATCAGATAGGTAAAGATGCCCACGACGGCTCCCGCAATAAGGACAAATACCAGGACTCGGGTAATCCCCTTTTTAAGGTCGGAGTTCTCCCCGAAGAAATGCCCGGCATTAAAGAGGAAGCCCACCAAGAAGATGACCCCAAGTATAATAGGGAAGATGGTACGGATGGTATCCGAAATATCGGCTACGGAATCCTCGATGCCCCCGATCTGTGCGTAGGTGGGTGCCGTTGCCAAGAGCAACAGCAAAATTGTTTTTTTTAGTTTTTTCATGACTGTTCGTTTTAGAGCCTGATTAGGGCGATTGATAAATTTTGATGACGGATTTGTAATTCGCCGTATGCTAAGACTTGTGGAATTTCCAGAGAAAGGACAAATTGGATAGAAATCGAATAAATTTTAACAGTTCCGAACGTTAAAATTTTAGGGTTTGGAGGTGAAATCGGAAAAACGATGAAAATTGTGCAACACGCACTTAAAATTATATGTGATGAAGCGATTTTTATTTTATGTATTTATAGGAGTGGTATCCTTTGGGAATCAACTTGTTTTTGGACAAGAAGTAGCGCAACGGAAACTTATAGTTATCGACCCAGGACATGGGGGAATCGATTCAGGTGCCATTGCGGTCAATGATGTACTCGAAAAAACAATTGTATTGGATGTAGCTAAGGAGATACTTCGTTTAAACAGGAATCTGTACAAGGATACCTTGGATATCTATCTTACCCGGTATTCGGACACCTTGATTTCATTAGGACAGCGGACGAAGTTGGCCAAGGCCCTTCGAGCGGATTTTTTTGTATCTATCCATTGTAATAGTGCAAGTAGGAGGGAGGCCCAGGGAATTGAGGTCTATTTCGATGGTGCCAATAAAAGGTCCAAGCATTTGGCGGGGCTGTTCGCTTTTGGATTGGGCGATAAGTTGGGTTTTAAAAACAGAGGGGTGAAGGAGGGTAATTTTCAGGTATTGCGAGAAAAAACAGACATGCCGAGCGTGCTTTTGGAACTTGGATTTTTATCGAATACCGAAGAGGCCGCACATAATACCAATCCCGCAAGCATCTCCGGTTATGCTCTATTGATATTAGAAACACTACTAAAATTTCTAAGGGATGATTAATATTTCAAAAGTGCTTGTTCGACTATTGAAGTCTATTATCATGGAATTGATTGAAGCGATAAAACAGGCCTTGCTAAAAAATAAGGATGATTAGTATCCCATGCGAGGGCTTTTTTAATTTACACTTTGATGGGGCATTTTTTGACTTTTTACAAAAAGCGGATTTTGTAAAGAGTGCAACTTTTCTGAATTATATTATATGGAGGTCAACTGCCATTCTGAAACCATAGCCAAAAGGCGTAATGAAAAGAGTTCTGAAAAAGAGATTACGAACTTCCATGATAAGGTTAAGGACTATCTGAGTGATTCAGAAATCAAAGTCCTTTTGGAAGCGTCAAAAAAACAAGATACCCAAAACGAAAATACCTTGCATACGATTAGGCTTTAAATTGGGTTAAATTCCCAATAACTTATCGCTATTTGATGTTCTGAAACTTGAGCTTTGGTTAAAAGCGAAAGATGTTACCATCTTCATTGATTTTTTTCTTTCTAAAAAACTTTCTTCTAAATAGGTAATGGAACACTTATTATGCGAGCCGACGGTAGGAGGGGGGTGTGTAATTTGTGCGAAATGAATAAATAACTATAAAGTTGTATTTTAAATATATTTATATGTATATTTGCAACTACAAAGTTGTTTTATGTAAAATTCCTAGCAAAAAAAATGCAAGTTACAGAAGAAGAAGTTAAAATATTTTTACAGGAATTTAAGGCAAAATTAGATGTTTTTGGAATAGTGATTCGCAGAGATCGATCGGAAAACCTTCAAACAATATTAGATTTAGAATTAACGAATATTACAGTTAGGGAACACATAAAAAAATTGACACATAAAGATTTTTACAAAGGACCTGTTGCAGACAGTGATGGTGGTCCAAGTTTGTGGGAATTTGGTAAAGAAATAAAAAGCAAAGAAGTCTATATTAAAATTACTTTAGGCTATTTAAATAAGCCAACAATTTGCATTAGTTTTCATTATCCAATAAGAACAATTAAATATCCATTCAAATGATTTACGAACAAATAGAAAGCCCTTTTTCGACAGGTAAAGCAAATTTGATAAAAAGATTGAATGTCTTGAATTTCCGAAAGAATGAATTTGAGATAACTGAACATTTTTATGTTTGTGAAAACACCAAAGAGGAATTTACGACTAGTGAATTAGATGAGATAAATATAAATCAAGTCTACAATCAGTATAGAGATAAGTGTGGCTTGCCTTTTCCTGATCAAATCAAAAGGATAAGAGGAAAATATGGTGTTTCGGCAGTC
This sequence comes from uncultured Flavobacteriaceae bacterium, assembly GCA_963974735.1. Lineage (GTDB taxonomy): Bacteria > Bacteroidota > Bacteroidia > Flavobacteriales > Flavobacteriaceae > Leeuwenhoekiella. The sequence goes on from CAXBEL010000118.1 coordinate 3,947, forward strand.
AAAATGGCTGAAATATTAGGGTTAGGCGTTAATAGTTATCGTCTTTATGAACAAGGTGAGGTTCCAAGTGTTGGTAATGGAAGATTAATTTTAGCAGCAGAAGACCCAAGAGAATTTAAACGTTTTTTAATTGCTAGTGAGGAATTGATAGACCCGAAAGATTTTCAAAAGATAAATAAAAGAGTTAATGAGCTAATTGGATTGAATGAGCAAGAAGCAGAACAATTTTATAATTTGAGTATTATGGAATTATTTAACAAAATAGTTCCAGATCAGTACACAGGTTATCGTTTGCCAGATTTTGAAAAAGTATCAAATATTGTATTGTTCTTTTCTGAAAGGACTCAAACTTGGAAAACTAAATTAAATAAACTTCTTTTCTATTGTGATTTTTTATCATTTAAAAATTACGGATACGGTATTTCTGGATTAGATTATAGAGCAATTAGATTAGGTCCTGTTCCTTCTAAATTTGAAAAATTATATCAATTGATTAGTGAGGGAGAACTTGTACATAGAGAATATATAGATTTTGAAAGAGGAAATTATGGTTCTTATTTTAAACCATGTTTAACTTTTAATAAATCATTATTTGAAGAGCATGAAATTGAGATAATGAATATTGTGTCAAATAAGTTTAAATATACTAGGCCATCTGAAATTGCTGAAATTAGTCACGAAGAAAAAGCATGGCAAGACAATATAAAAGAACAAAGTATAATTAGTTATAAAGATTATGCATTTAATCTTCATACTATCTAAAAAATATAATTATGGAAAATAATAAAAAGAATGAAGGAGGAAATGAAAATGCTCCTGGACAAAATAAAGAGTTCAATGTCCTAGTAAATGCTAGAGAGAAGATTTGGACAGAAAAAGAGATAACTTTTGATGAAGTTGTAATATTAGCTTTTGGTGCAATTTCTCCGGATCCAAATGTTTCTTACACTATTACTTATAAAAAAGGTGATAATAACAAGCCTGAAGGGATTATGGTAAAAGGAGATGAAGTAAAAGTTAAAAACGGAATGAGATTCAATGTTACACAAACTAATAGATCATAGCCCAGACCTTAAGAAATTAAGGGACGAAGGATATGAAATTAAACTTGAGCACAATCATGTTCTTATAAGTAACGTTCCATATCTTAATGCTAGTAAGCAAATTAAATTTGGAACACTAGTAGCTGTACTTACAATAGCAGGAAATAAGTCAGGTAAACCAAATAATCATGTGGCTTACTTTATAGGTGAACAACCATGTAATAAAGATGGTTCAATAATTTCTGCAATAGTTCATGGTCAAAATAAAACGGTTTTAGCTGGAGGAATTCAAGTTGACAGGTCTTTTTCTAATAAACCACAAGGAGGTTATATTGATTATTACCATAAAATGACCACCTATATAAATATTATAAGTGGACCTGCCCAATCTATGGATAATTCAATAACTCCGAAAACCTTTAGACTGGTAGAAAGCGTTGATGAAAATTCAGAATTAAAATATCCTGATACAAATTCTAGCAGAGCTGGAATAACTACTATTACCGATAAATTAAAAGCGCAAAAAGTTGGAATTATTGGTGTAGGCGGAACAGGGTCTTATATATTAGATTTTGTTGCAAAATGTCCAGTAAAAGAAATAAGAATTTTTGATAATGATGAATTCTTACTTCATAATGCTTTTAGAGCTCCAGGCGCACCTGACGAACAATCTCTTAAAGAGACTCCAAAAAAAACTCATTATTTTCAAGGTATTTACTCAAGAATGCATAGTAATATAGTTATTAGAGATAAGTATATTATTGAATCAAACTTAAGCGAGCTGCAAGATTTAAATTTCGTTTTTATTTGTATTGATAAGGGAAGTATAAAACAAATTATCATGGATTATTTAGCAGCAAAAAAGATTAGTTTTATAGATGTTGGAATGGGAATAGAATTAGCACCAAATAACTCTTTGATAGGAATGATTAGAACAACAACAAGTAAAAATGGCAATGTAGATAATATATATACTAATGGACGTATTTCTCTTGCAGATGGAGATGAGGATGATGAATATGGTCAGAATATTCAAATTGCAGAGTTGAATGCTCTAAATGCTGCTTTGGCTGTAATAAAATGGAAGAAGTTATGCGGTTTTTATTATGATGCAGAAAAGGAAAATCACAGTCTTTTTTCAATTGATGATAATACAATCTTAAATGAAGATTTTGAAGCATAAATTCGTTAATAACATACCAGATATAATAGAAGATAATGTTCTATATGTTTCTATTGAATATGAAACAGTGATTCATAATTGCGCTTGTGGATGTGGAAACGAAGTTGTTACGCCTCTTTCACCTTCAGATTGGAGCTTAACATTTAATGGAGAGACAATTTCTCTTGAGCCATCTATTGGCAGTTGGAGTTTAGAATGTAAATCGCATTACTGGATAACAAACAACAACGTTAGATGGTCACACAAATATAGCAGTGCTGAAATTGAAAAAGTTAGAGAAGTTGATTTAGAAGATAAATTAAAATACTATGATTCGTCAAATTCTACTAGTGACAATAATTCGGCTGATGAATTAGAAAAACCACATTCAGGGCAGAGAAAGTTTAATCTTTTAGATTGGCTCAAACAGTTATTTAAAATAAAATAAATTAATGAAAGGAATTAGCCTTGACCATATTTACAATCTAAGAAAGAAGTTCACAATACTTGGGCTAACTGGTGAGGCTGGTTCAGGTTGTTCTGAAGTAGCAACTTGTTTGGCAAAAGGATTTGGTATTGGAGAGGAATTTGAAAAACCAATTAACATATATAAAAGATTTAAAAAAAAGCCTATTCATAATGCATTTAGAAAACATAGGATTATCTATAATTATTCAAAGGTAAATTTTAAACCTTATATTGAAATTAAATATAAAGATGTAATTACACTTTTTATAATAGAGCATGAATTAAAAGACCTAACTAATTTTATTAATTCTCAAACTATTAAAACAACTTTTAATTCCTATAGTCTAAATCATAATGACCTAACAAAAACGGCAACTTTCAATTCAGATTTTATAAAAGAATATAGAAATTTTTCTGAAAAGTTCAACAACATTAATGTTGGTAAAATTAGAGAAAATGGTAAATGGTCCGATTTTTTTAAATTTTTCTTTAATAAGAATTTCAAAAACTTTAGCAATAAACTACATGAAAACTTAGGAAAAAATTCCTTTGTTCATGATGGTACGTATCCGGCATTAAATTATCATAAAGTGATACAAATAATGAGTAATAATCTGAGACAATCAGGTAATCCTTATAATAGTGATATCCCAGTTGCCAGTTTTGATTACGTTTTTACCATTGTAGAACGAATTAATGAGCTTATAAAATGTCATCGCAAGAAGAATAATGAAACTCAGATTGTAATTAATTCTTTGAAAAATCCACTTGAGATCATGTTTTTCAAGCAACGCTATTCGGCTTTTTATGCAATTGCTGTAAATAAAGAAAAGCTAATTGGAGAATACAAACCTAAATTTAATTCTGCTGACGAAAAAGTTATAAATAAAATTCTTAACGAAGAATATAACGGAGGGAAAAGCCAGGAATTCTACAAACAAAAAGTTAAGGAATGCTTGCAGTTGTCTGATATTCATATTAACTATTTATCAAAACAAGAAGCATTCAAAAAAAACAAAGATCTTTTTGATTGGGAATCTGACAAACATGTGGTTAAAGAAAGGCCTAAATCTAGCAGAAATATCAAGAACTCCCAACCTTATTTTAGTTGGAATGATCAGATATTAAAATATGTTTCATTAATTGATCATCCAGGTATTGTTGATCCATCACCAATAGAAAGATGTATGCAATTAGCATATACTGGAAAGCATAATTCGGGATGTATCTCTAGACATGTAGGTGCCGCAATAACAGATACCGATTTCTCAATTAAAGCAATTGGTTGGAATAATACTCCCGCTGGACAAGTTCCATGTTCTCTAAGAAATGCAGGGGACCTTGTCAATAATAGTATTAATTGGGATCTAAAAGCATTTACGAACTATGAAAGGGAGAATACAGATTTTCGCACAGTTTTAGAGAAAAATTTTAATGAAAAAGTTAAAGACAAAGACAATGAAGGTTTAACTAATGGTAGAAATATCTGTTTTTGTTTTAAGTCATTAAAAAATTCAATCTCAGAAGGAAAAAATCAAGTACATACACGCTCTTTACATGCTGAAGAAAATGCATTTTTACAATTAACAAAATATGGTGGAACAGGAATAAAAAATGGAATATTGTTTTCAACTGCCAGTCCATGCGAACTTTGCTCAAAGAAGGCTTATCAACTGGGAATAAGAATTATTTATTATATAGATCCTTATCCAGGTATTTCTCAGTCTCATATTTTATCATCAGGTGAAAACCCAATTGAGGTAAGGTTATTTAACGGAGCCATCGGGAGCGCATATCATCAACTGTACCAAACGATTATGCCATACAAGGATGAGTTAGCTTTAATTCTTAATCATGACATAAAAGATATGGCCAGTAGACTTCAGGAGGATTTGAAAAGTAAAGATGAAGAGATTGAGGAACTAAGATCTACGATAGAAAAACTAAAATCACAAAAAGCTATGTAAGATGGTCTAAGAGAATTTCGGTAAAACAATAGGTTAGGTGTTAGGCTCGCGGCCATATTCTAGAGGACTGGTAATACAGATTGTTGACCAACATAATGTTTCCAGAAGTTCAAATAAAGGCAACTCTTTACAAATCGCACCTTTTGTAAAGAGTCAAAAAACCTAGACCTTGAATTGAATATTTGAGATCTATATTTTAATTAAGCAACAATGAGTTCATTAGCATCATCTAGAACTTTATTAGTAAAACTTTTCAAATAAATTTCAGTAGTTTTTAAAGAGTGATGGCCTAGCCCTTCACTTATGATCTCAGTTGAAATACCCATATATTTTGCTATGGTGGCCCAAGAATGCCTAATGGAATATGTAGTGAATTTTCCTTCTATTCCCACATCATCTGCTATAATTTTAAGATTTTCATTCATTCTTCTTCTTAGAGTTTTATACTTTTCGTAATGCTTTGTGCTGCCATCATAGTTCGCTGGGAACAAATAATCTTCTTCTCCCTTACCTATCAAATAAAAGGTCAGCAGCTCCTCAAGTTCTTTAGTTATTCTTACCGTAAGTCTATCTCCCGTTTTACTTCTTCCGTAGAAGAGATAGTCTCCAGAAATATCCTTAACCCTTACTTTCACTAAATCCACGAAGTTCATTCCTCTACTATTGAACATGATAAGAGCGTAATTTTTGGCATGCCAAATGGCCGAATTTGGCTTATAAGCCAAATCTCTAATCTTTACAAGCTCTACTTTAGCAATAGCCCTTTTTTTAGTCCTTGTAGTAGCGGGTATCTTGTAGTGTTCAAAGGGATTCTTCGGTGTGGTAAATTGATCCTCTTTAATTGCGCTATTATATAGTGCTCTTACGGAACGCATGTAAGAACTGATGGTATTATTTCCAGTGCCTTGTGATTCCTTATCTATTTGAAAGTTTTTGAGCAAGGTGACGGTTATGTCATCTAATCGAATGTCTGCTCCGTCATTGAATTTTTTAAATGTCCTAACACCAGCTTCATACCATGCAGCGGTACCTGGTTTATTGGATTTTAATTTTCTTTCAATGATAACCTTAGCCCATTCTGAGAGCATAAGGCCATTGCTGACTCTCTTTTTTACGATTGAATCAAGACTGTCATCCCACGCTGCTCTAATGTAATCAACAAGCGTGTCGGGTGTTAATTGGTGTATACTTTCTCCTAAGTCAACAATTAGCTTACGGGCAGTATGAAGTTTATCATAAATATCTTCATTGACGGTATCACAATCTATGTCTGCGTTTACTAGTACAGATTTTTTCAGTTCCGTTCTTTTTTCGTTCCATCCACTAGGAGAAGTATAATGTAAAAGACGAATGATTCGCGTCTTGTTATGAAATACTCGAATAGCGACTGGATAAAGCCCACTAATTGAACTTTTAGCAGACTTTCTAGTATCTAAAATTAGTTTTACCTTGGCCATAACAGGAACTTTTCAACAGAAAGATAGGAAAAATTAAGGCTCACTTTAGGCTCACTTTTTCTTGATATCACATGATTTCATTTGATATCAAAAATCATTAAGAGTATTTAAATATCTGAAAAACAATAAATTATAATATATTTAGCATCTCATTGAATGCTCGTTTCAAAGGCTGGCAGGCAAGAGGTCACCGGTTCGAATCCGGTATTCTCCACTTAAAGCTTCCATATTGGAAGCTTTTTTGTTTTATTTTTTTCTTATAATAATAAACTGTGCTGTAATTCCCTTTTTAAAATTTAAATACGTAGTATCAGGAACATTGAGTTTTAAACTATCCAGAACAACAGGGTTTATTCCTCCGGCATTACCCAAACTTTCATTACCAAAAATACCATTATAATCATATAATTCTCCTGAACATTCAACATAATCCGTTGCCATATTTGGTCTGTAGGGCTTAAAGGTGTATGATTCATTAATTGTATGTGTTTTATTGTTTTGTACATCAACAAAATTATCGGTATCCACGCTCCAAGTTTTACCATCATCTATGCCGTTCTCATTAATGTCAAGGCGTTCCCCTCCTACCCACATTTTCACCCTTAGCTTTCCATTAACCTCTGTATCGGTAAATTGTGTACCCGTAATGTTAACAATGGTTGCTAGATATTCTGGATAGGCAACATCACAATTTCGTGATTGATATTCCGTTGCAAGAACTACATTTGCTGCAGGAAAACCTTCTTTTACATAACTCAATTTATAGGATAAAGGGGAACCGGGAGATTCTTCTGGTGAATAGTTGCCGCCAGCTGCAATATAATCATAAATTTTTTCAAGATTTCCGCCAATAGTTTGGGCAGCACTAGCACCATTGCCTCCAATAATCAATGCCTTAATGTTAGATTCTTCAAGAACATTCTTTGAATCAACATCAAGGTTAAAATCTCCTCCTTTTTCACCCGCTTCTATTGCCGCATTAAAGGCTGTTTCTACATCCGTTATATTATATTCAGACTCCACGGTATACAATACCATACGACCGTAAGTAACAGATGAAACATAGACAGGGCTTGTGGAGCCCAAACTTTCAATACTAGGAAGATCAGTAAAAAGATCGCTTGGGACTTGACCTGGGGAGTCCAAATCAATAGTAAAATATTTTTGAATAAATTTTAGCACGTACTTTTTCTTAACCGTTGTGGTATTGAAATCAAAACTACCCGAAATGTCTTTGGTTTTATCGCGATAATTTGCTCCAAGGGCTATAGATAATTGCTGTTCAGAATAGACTTGAGACTTATCAAATTCTAACTGTGCAGGAGTAGCACCTTTAACTTCAAGGCTGAGCAATTCATTAACACCAGCTCTAACCTCACTCAGCAAATTTGGGTTATTAACAGTTACACTAGTCTTTCCTTTGACATTGTTTAGCGAAATTGACATGGTAATTGGCGCACGATCCTTGTTGATCCTCGCATATTCCCCAGTAGGTATGGTTTCCCCTTTTAACATAGATCCTGGATATATGACATCGGTAGTTGGATCCAACGTGAACAATTCACTAAAACCGGGTGCTCCCTTGAATGTTTGGGTAAAGCATTCAAATTCCGTTGTTCCCTCACGTTCGGGATTGGTCGAGGCGGTCTCAACGATACTCGACTCCTCAGGTTGGTTGAAACCACTTAGATTGGCCACTGCAGAATTAAAGTCATCGGCATCATTATTGGAAAACTGTGGTGAGCTTGGGTCATCAGGAAGTACTTCATCTTTATTACATCCTACAAAGGTCAATAATATTGTACTTAACAATAGTACGCTTATGGTTTTAAAATTTAAATGATTTGTTTTCATAACTTCTTGTTTTTCAGGATTCAACATTCCAAACTTAGAGTAGAAATGATCCCATCCCTAATTTTGTCCATGGACAAAGTATGGACAAGCAACTTGGATTTCGATGAACTACACCATGGACAGCATAAAAAACCTAAAATCATAAAAAATTCAAAAACCCTTTATATTCAACGGTTTACATATTTTATTTATAGCTATGATCTCCAAGAAAGTATAACCTTTTTATGGACAAAGGATTTTTCTAGCAAAGATGCACATGTTTTATGAAGAGAATTATGATTTATCTTAGTGAAAACCAAACCATTGTAATTATGAAAATGAAAATCATTTTTTTAATAATTCTTGCAACGCCAATTTCAATTCTAGCCCAACTCCAAGGTCAAGAGAGAATAGACAGTCTTAGTCAGGTTTATGAAAAGCAATTGGGGCACAAAGAAAAAGTTGCAACACTTAAAGAATTATTTAATATGCAATTATACAATAATCAGTCAGTCGCAAAAAAAAATGCTCATATGATTTTGGAGCTGTCAAACAATACAGGTTATTCAAAGGGAATTGCCATTGGAAATTATTGCATGGGCAACTATTTTTATATAACTAATGCCAATGATTCAGCTCGAATCTATTATAGAAAAGCCATAGATTTTGCTGAAAAACTAACAGATAAATTACTTCTGACCAATTCCCTTTCCAACCTAGCACAAATTGAGGATGCCATAGGTAATTATGATTTTTCCATAAAGCTTAAGGATTCAGTTTCAAATATGTACTTACAAAGCAAGAGTTATCTCCAGTATGGGATATCCATAGGGGATATAGCAAATACCTATATAAATAAAGGGGATTACGAAAAAGCAATAATAGGTACGATTAAGGCATTAAAGATTCTGGATACAATCGATAGAGAACCTTTCCGAAAAGCGGACCTATATCGACAATTAGGAAGGGTTAATTATTTTCAAGGAAATTACACCAAGTCTATCGAAAACTTTAATCTGGCCTTAGGGGTGTATGAGGATACTGCCGACAATCTCTATAAAGCTTATACAATGGTGGATATTGGCAATTCTTATGTAGAAATGGAAGAACATGAAAAAGCTCTAGAATATTATCAACGAAGTAAAGCGATTAGCGAGAAATTTGGGTTTGATGATAATACTGCCAATGCCCTTGCCAATATAGGTATGGTCCTTGCAAAACAAGGTAACTATGATTTGGCAATTAAAAATTTACTGAAGTGTGTCGAAATGAATAAAACCAGCAACTCATACTTCAACATTATCAGTGCAATGGGGGAAATAGGGAATGCATATGCGATGAAAGGTGATTTTAATAAATCTATTACCTACTTGAACCGAACAATACACCTTGCTGATTCGATTAGATCCATGGATCAGTTAAAGATGACTTTACGATATCGCTCAAAAGCTTACGAAATAGGAGGGTTATTTAAAGAAGCGCTGGATGATCAGAGGCAATTTCAAATACTTAGTGACAGCCTTTTCACCTCGGAAAAGTCGAAACAAATTGAGCGGCTTCAAATATCCTACGAAACCGAAAAAAAGGAGGCTGCCCTAGCCCTGCAAGAGGAAGAAATAAACACACTGAACGAAAAAGCCAAAGTAGATAAACTTACCAAAGGGCTCTATGCTGGGGGTATGTTCACTTTTCTTGCTGTTTCCGGCTTATTATACTTTGGGTTTAAGCAAAGAATGAAGAAAAACCGAATTGCCCGTCAAAAACAAGAGGAAATCTATAAACAGGAGATTGCATACAAGAAAAAAGAACTCACGAGCCAGACCTTGCATCTAGTTCAAAAGAACACGTTTATTCAAGAGTTAAAAGAGAATTTGGAGAATATAAAAAATTCGCCAGATAAATTTAAAACAGAATTTAGGCGCATTGTCATGCTATTAAAGAAAGAAAATGCGTCGGACAAGGATTGGGAAGTATTCAAGACTTATTTC
>CAXBEL010000119.1:0-13829 GCA_963974735.1 uncultured Flavobacteriaceae bacterium
GTTGACGCGGATACCAAAGAACCTATAACTGAGGCTACAATAAGTGTTAGAAATGGTAAAAATGAAATTATAGTTCAGGAGGATATTACCGATCCTGATGGTTCTTTCAATTTTGTTCAGCCTGAATTAGGGAAAGAATATTTTATAAGAGCCGAAGCGGATGAATATTCAACTGATGAGAAATTGGTTCGCTTAGAAAGTGAATTTTGTGGAGAGAAAAAGGTTATTTTAGAACTTGAAAGATCAAATCCTCCCGTGCCTTGCGATATTGCTGAATTATTGAACCCAATTTTATTTGATTTTGATAGATGGAATATTCGTGATGATGCTGCTTTGGAGTTAACTAAAGTGGTTGAAATAATGAACCAGTTTCCAGAACTGCGTATAGATATACGCTCACATACAGACAGTCGTGGAAATGATGATTATAATCTGTCTCTTTCTGAAAAAAGAAATCAGGCGACTATAAAATTTATTGTCAGAGCAGGTATTGCCAATAGCCGTGTAACGGGAAGGGGCTATGGAGAAACACAATTGTGTCTTACTAAATGTAGTAATGGTGTAGACTGCACAGAAGATGAACATCAAGCAAATAGGAGGAGCGAATTCATTGTTGAATTTCCGGATGGGATGAATTGTCCAGATAAGCCGGTAAAAGCTAATAAATGTGATTAAATATTAATGCCTCCATACGGAGGCATTTTCTTTTTGGATGTACATAGGCCTATTTCGTAACTTTACGATCCAAAAAATATATATGACCGAAGAAATGGTAATCCTTGTTGATGAAAATGATCAACAAGTTGGATTAATGCCCAAGATGGAAGCTCACGAAAAAGCACTACTTCATAGGGCATTTTCTGTTTTTGTATTTAATGATAAAAAGGAATTAATGCTTCAAAGAAGAGCATTAGATAAGTATCATTCTCCGGGGTTATGGACAAATACATGTTGCAGTCATCAAAGGGAGGGCGAGACTAATATTGAAGCAGGAAAGAGAAGGTTGCAGGAAGAAATGGGCTTTAGTGTGCCCTTAGAAGAATCTATTTCTTTCATTTATAAAGCACCTTTTGATAATGGGCTAACAGAACATGAGTTTGATCACATCCTATTAGGCGAATTTAATGATACTCCTGTTTTAAATCCAGATGAAGTTTCAGAATGGAAATGGATGACCTTGCCTAATGTGAAGCAGGATATGCAGGACAATCCTCAATTATATACTGAATGGTTTAAAATCATTTTTGATAAATTTTATAACCATATTGAAGTATGAGAGTAACGGTAAAAAGGCGCGCACATTTTAATGCAGCTCATAGATTGTATCGAAAGGATTGGGATGATGTTAAAAATTTTGAGGTTTTTGACAAGTGCAGTTATCCTAACTTTCATGGTCACAATTATGAACTTATTGTGGGTGTGACAGGAGAAATTGATCCGGAAACCGGTTATGTTATTGACTTAAAGATTTTAAAGGATCTCATAAAATCTGAAGTTGAAGATCCTTTTGATCATAAGAATTTAAATCTGGATGTTCCAGAATTTAAAAATCTAAATCCAACTGTAGAGAATATTTGTGTTATTATTTATGACAAATTAAAAGCTAAATTAAAAGAGTCTTTTGATCTTGAAATAACGCTCTATGAAACCCCACGCAACTTTGTAACTTATTCTGGAAACTGATGATTTTAAAAATAGGAGATAAGGTTCCACACTTTAATTTACCTGATCAAAAAGGTGAAGATTTTGATATAAATTCGGTATTGGGATCAAAACCTTTGGTTATATATTTTTATCCAAAAAACTTTACACCTGGATGTACCAAGGAAGCTTGTAGCTTTAGAGATAGTTATGAGGATTTTAAACAAATGGGGGCGGAAGTTATTGGGATAAGCAGTGATAGCAGTAATTCTCATTCCAGATTTGTAGAGCGTTATGAGCTGCCCTATATAATGCTTTCGGATTCTAATGGTAAAGTTAGAAAGCAATTTGGCGTAAAATCAGAATTACTTGGACTTATACCAGGAAGAGAAACATTTGTTGTTGATAAAGAGGGTATCTTAGTAATGCGTTATAACAGCATGAAAGCGACTACACATATTAATAAGGCATTGGGTGCCGTAAAAAAACTAATCAATGAGCAATAACTATTATCCTTTAACTTTTACGCCTATCCTTAAAGAAAAAATATGGGGTGGTCAGAAATTGAATAAACTCTTTGATAAGGGGAAAGATGCGAAAGCCAAGGTGGGAGAAAGCTGGGAAATCGCTGACTTAACCGAAGGGCAAAGTGTCGTGAATTCTGGGGAATTTGAAGGCTTAACATTAAAGGAAGTTATTGCCAAAAGTCCAGAGGCTTTGTTGGGAGCTTCGGTTTATAAACGCTTTGGATTGCAGTTTCCGTTACTTATAAAGTATATAGATGCGGCTAGCAACCTTTCTATACAAGTACATCCTTCTGATGAAACTTCGCCAACGGGTGTAGGAAAAACAGAAATGTGGTACATCATGCAGGCGGATAAAGGAGCCGAATTAACGGTGGGATTTGAGAAAGAAATTTCAAAAGATGAATTTGATGAGCATATCCAGAATTTAACTATAGAGAAAGTATTGGATCAGCATGTTGTTCATCCAGGAGATGCATTTTTCATTAATGCCGGACGAATACATGCTATTGGAGGAGGAGTTCTTTTGGCAGAAATACAGCAAACCTCAGACATTACTTATCGCGTTTATGATTATAACAGAAAGGATGATTCTGGACAGCTTCGTGATCTACATGTAGAAGAGTCGAAAGAGGTACTTGATTTTAAGCCTACTCAAGATTTTAAACTGGAGTACTCAAGGCAACCTAATTCACCGCAGACTTTAAAGCATCATACTTATTTTAAAACAGATTGGGTTAATATTAAAGAGGAAGAATATACAATAGATAGAAACGATTCTTTTACTATAATCATTGTAGTTGAAGGCTTTTTGGAATATAGCTTTAAGGGCAAAAAGGCTTCTTTAAAATCAGGAAACACCTTATTAATACCAGCAGATTGTGAGGTTGTAGAACTTACATCTTCTGGATGCGAGATTCTGGAAGTTTACCTGTAAGCGCTCTAAAAATTTAGTGTACTTTTGCCGAAAATTTAATAGATATGGCAAATATTAGAGACCTTAAGAAAGACATCAACTACGTTTTAGGAGACATCATAGATGCAGCCTACATTTGGGAAGCTATTCACCCAGAACAAGACCCTGCTAAAGCAGAAGCTATTGTAGATGATGCTATCTCAACTTTTGATGAATTAATTGCAAGGGTAAGTGATAGAAAAGCAGAAAACAGAAAACAAAATCTTCAGGCTGTTCGCGCAGATCTAGAAGTAAAAGGAAAAGATTTAATAGATCGTATTAATTCGCTTTAATTGCTATTGATTCTCATTTTGAGAATTATCAACTTCAGCTTTTTCAGCTTGCTTATCGGTTTCTTTGCGTTCTGCAATAAAATCCTTTAAGGTTTTACCATATTTAGATTTACGCACTTGTGGCGTCAAAGATTTATAAATGGTATCAAGATATTTTAAATTAGCATCAAAGACTTCGGAAACTGCCAAATAAGGAGCTATTTCGAGGTCTTTGTTGTTTATGGCAAAGTTTACTGTGTATAAATATTTTCTGCGCGTTAGGTTTTGGAGTTTCTTATCTAATGCGATTATAGAATCTTCCATTCCTTCTTTGCGCACTTCAAAACTTTGCTTGATTAAGTCCAGATTCTGATGGTTAAATCGAAGAGCCATCTTCTTATACTCATCTAATTTTAATTGATTCTGAGAACCGGTAATTGCAGCCTGTGATTCAAAATTCTTTAGTGAAGTAGAAAGGGTCATCTCACCTGGTTCTGCAAAAATCAGGATTCGATCATCATAATCTGATCTATCTACTTTTTCCAGATTCACATAGAGTACTTGCGGCTCTTTTAATTGCGCCTGAAGTTCAAATTCAGGATTACCGTCTATTACCACACTGTCCAGATTAACGAGGGTAGTATCTTCTATTTTCTGAAGGTAAAGCGTGCCTTTTTTAAGACCGTTAATTTTACCGGTAAGTACAAAGTCTTTATCGCTATTACAACCTATTATAAAAACAAGGATAAATGCAGATAATAAGAGTCTTTTTGTCATTTTTTGAATTCTGAATTAAGGGCTACAAATATGCCTAAATTTTAATTTATATGCTAACCTGCAGAAGCAATTTCCATTAAAAGAGCACAACCATAGGCACCCCAGGTACCTACCACATATCCTAATACTGCAAGCAACACACCTACAGTCGCGAGAGAAGGGTGAAATGCAGCCGCAACAACGGGCGCAGAGGCAGCTCCACCTACATTTGCCTGACTTCCTACAGCCAAGAAAAAATAAGGGGCTTTAATTAATTTTGCTACTCCAATTAACAAGAGCGCATGAATTAACATCCATACTAATCCAATAGCAAGAAGTCCCGGGTTGTCAAAAATCATAGTGAGATCCATTTTCATTCCTATAGTAGCCACTAGAATATAAATGAAGACACTTCCTATTTTACTGGCACCAGCACCTTCATATTTCTTAACAGGTGTGAAAGAAAGGAAAATCCCCACAGCTGTAGCTAATGTAATCATCCAAAAAAAGGTGGAGGTAAATGAGGAAAGGGACGAAGTTGAATCATTAAAAATTTCAAAGTTAGTGGTTAGGAATAAGGATATTTTTTCTGAACCCCAATGTGCAACACCCACAGCACCAAAAGCAAGGCCCAACATAATAATTAAGTCTGTTAAACTGGGATTACGCGTTACGCTGGCAGCATAAGCAGAAACCCGGTTTTTTAAATCGGTAATTGCGGTAGAATCGGCTTTAAGCCAATTATCAATTTTTTCGGTTTTCCCTATTCCCATTAATATTATTGCCATCCAGAGATTAGCAACAACAATATCTACAAAGACCATCCCTCCATATTTATCAGGATTATATTCAAAGATTTCTAGCATAGCGGCTTGATTAGCTCCACCGCCTATCCAGCTTCCCGCTAGAGTGGCTAATCCCCTCCAAACCGCATCTGGACCTATACCGCCTACGGTGTCTGGAGAAACAGCAGAAATCAACAAAATAGCAAGTGGTCCACCTATTATTATTCCTATGGTTCCCGTAAAAAACATTATAAGAGCCTTGGGGCCTAAATTTATAATGGCTTTGAGATCGATACTTATTGTCATTAAGACTAAAGAAGCTGGCAGCAGATAACGGCTTGCGACAAAGTAAAGCTGTGAATGTTCTGCACTTATAAGACCGGCAGTGCTTAAAATGGCTGGAATAAGGTAGCACATTAAAAGTGCGGGCACTATTTTATAAAACTTGTACCAAAAACCTCTTTTTCTACCGGAGGTATAAAACACAGCCGCAATGGCTACCATAAGCATTCCAAAAACTATGGCATCGTTTACAATTAAAGGTTCATTTTCCATATGCGCGGTTTAGTTTCCGCAAAATATGAATTTAAAATTGAAGAAAAATAGTTGTTGTTTAGTTGAAGTAAATTGACTATTCTGGATCTGGATTGTCTTGATTTTTTTTGCTGATCTTTCTCTTATCCCTTTTAAGCGATTCATTTAAAATCCATTCTATTTGTCCATTGGTACTCCTAAATTCATCTGCTGCCCATTTTTCAACGGCTTTAAGGATATCCTCATTAATACGAAGTGCAAATGCTTTCTTTTTAGGCATAATTACTTTTTAATAAAATCTGCGATTTCAGTAATAAGCTGTGGGATAATAGGACGAAAGGATTCATTGTATGCTTTTGAGTTTTCCAGATCATCACCTTCAATTTCCTTCAAAACATGATTCATATTTTCAATTTGAACATACTTTGCTTCAGGATTGGCTTGAGCTAAAAGTTCACCTTCCCCTTCTGGAACCTGAAGATCTTTAGAGCCGGTTATAATTAGAATAGGAATATCCAAACCTGTTAAAACTTCGGCAGGATCGTATTGCATCCAACTCCGCATGAAAGGTTGTATGGACGGTCTCAATAAAGAAAACAAACCCGGACTGAACTTTTCTGCTTTACCGGTCTTTTTCAGATCTTTAAAAGCCTGCTCAGCATTGGCGCGTAGGGCAGGAGCCTGTTTTTCCAGCTGGTCTAAAATGAGCTTATCTATAGATTTTCCTGCACCTGCTAAAGAAACCAATTTTGTGACCGCCATGTCTTTAGCTGCCAATTCTGCTACTAAAGCTCCTTGACTATGACCTATTAAAGTAATATCAGAATATCCTTTTTCTTTAAAGAAATTTACAACTGCCTTCGCGTCATCGACAAAATCATCAAAGTTGATATCTTCTTCCTTAAGCGCATTTTGTTTGGCTAAGGAGAATATACGCTTGTCGTATCTAAAAGTAGCGATACCCTCTTTTTAAACTGTTGTTTTGCATCATTTGTTGATTCCCATTACGATCTGTAGGACCAGAACCAGGAATGAGAACAGCGAGCTTTTCAGTTTTATCTGTAGGGGTTAATAATGTTCCATTAATTAGATCATTGATTTTTATTTCTGAAGTTGAAAAGTCTTCTTGTGCTGTTGCAATAACAGTAAATGATAAAAAAAGGATGTATATATAATTTTTCATAAAATCAATTTTTTAAGCTAAATAATTTTTGATAATCTGCTCAACTTTTTCAGGATGTTGAGTGCCCAGAAGAAGCTCATTTCCATTTTTAAAAATGATCTGAATTCCCTTATTTCCTTTAATAGTAAGCGCTTTCTTCTTTGTAAATGAAATACGATATCCCCATCCTCCATATTCCTTAATGGGATTGTATTTTCTAATACTAATTGTTTGAATCTCGCTCCACGGTTTAAACCGGTTTTTTCTCTGAAAAGGAAAAAACCGATAGGTTATACCTGTCTCGTCAATGCGTGTCTGTAGTTTAAAAAGAAACCAAAAGGTCATGAAAACAGCTAAAAGAACCAATATGCTTACTAGAACTGACACTAATTCTACATTAGAATTAATAAGTGTATCGTATTGAAAAATAAGCGGACTTATGGCAAACGCAAGTACTATTACTAATAAAATACGCATCCACCATTGGTCAAACCTTTGTGTTTCTGTGAAAACTTTCATCTTTTTATCTGTTTTTAGGCCGTTCAAAAATTACCCGATTGTACTGGTCCATAAATTTGAACGTCCAACCATCTTTGGCAAATTTATTGAGAAAGTCTTCTAATTTGTCCTCATTATTTAATAAACCCATCTTAAAGGTTTCAACTTTGTATTCTTTCATATTTCATTGTTATAAAGAAAATCTTGTTTTTAATGATTTAACGTTCCAGCATTTACTACAGGAGAAGCATCTTTATCACTACATAATATTACCATTAAGTTACTTACCATAGCCGCTCTGCGATCTTCATCAAGATCTATGATTTTCTTTTCACTTAATTGATCAAGAGCCATTTCTACCATACTTACCGCACCTTCTACAATCTTATGTCTAGCCGCAACTATAGCCGTGGCCTGTTGCCTTCTAAGCATCGCACTGGCAATTTCTTGTGCATAAGCTAAATAACCTATACGCGCTTCAAGAACTTCAATACCCGCTATCGCCAATCGTTCTTCAAGTTCCTTTTCTAAAGCTTCACTAACCTCATTAACGCTGGATCTTAAAGTTATATCTTCGTCCAGTCCTTCATCAGCAAAATTATCATAGGGGTACATACTCGCCAATTTTCGTACTGCAGCATCGGTCTGAACCCTAACAAAATTCTCATAATTATCAACGTCAAAAGCAGCTCTGTGCGTATCCATCACCCGCCATACCAGAATAGTGCTTATCATAACTGGATTTCCCAATTTATCATTCACTTTTAAACGCTCACTATCAAAGTTACTTGCCCGAAGCGAAATCTTTTTCTTTGTATAAAGCGGATTTACCCAATAAAGCCCATTCTTTTTAATTGTGCCTTTATATTTCCCGAAGAGCAGTAAAACCCGTGAATCATTGGGATTGACCATTACGAGACCAAAAAGGAGAACAATTGTTGTTACTATAGCTACTGCAAACCAGGCACTCTTTAAAAATACGATACCTGCAATACTCCCAAAGAATAGGATGAGCAGTAAAATGAACATAAAATAACCACTTGTGGGGACGATTGTTTTTTCTTGAGACATAATTGAAATGATTTTGATATGATATTATTTTGATATCACTAAGTTACTAAAAAATACGATACCATTTATAAAAAATATGTATCGCATCGAATTGTGGTCAGAATCTTAAATTGTTTTTATGTTTAAAACAATTTTACATTTGCTTCCCATCTATAGGTAGTGAATGTTTTAGTTTTGTTACAAAAATTTTCTATGCGCAATCTTTTACTGATTTTATTTGTTTGTTTTATTTCATTTTCAAGTTCTGCCTACGACTGGGGTAAAAAAGGACATCGCACAACGGCCGCTATTGCAGACCAATATCTTTCGCGTAAGGCGAAAAAAAATATAGCTTCAATACTGGGTGATGAAACTTTAGTTACAGCTTCTACTTATGCCGATGAAATTAAAAGTTATTCTGAATATAGAAAGTACAGCAGTTGGCATTATGTAAATATTGCACCTGGAGAAAACTATGAATCTTCGCATAAAAACGAAAGCGGAGATATTCTCACTGCAATAGCAAAATGTAAGGAGGTTTTACAATCTGATACTTCCTCAAAACAAGATAAAATCTTCTATCTAAAATTTTTAGTGCATTTAGTAGGTGATCTTCATCAACCGCTACACTGCGGTCACGCTGAGGATAAAGGCGGGAACGATATACAGGTACGTTGGTTTAATGATGGTACTAATCTACACTCTGTTTGGGATACTAAGATGATAGAAAGTTATGGTATGTCTTACAGTGAACTGGCAGAAAATACAGCCCCTCTGAAAAAAAGAAAGTACAAGGAATTATCCCAAGGTTCAGCTCTAGATTGGATGCAGGAAAGCCGCGCTCTGGCAGAACAAGTTTACAGCTCTGCTGAGATCGGCGAAAAACTCGGTTATCGTTATTCTGCAGATAACCTGGATTTGGTTTTTCAACAGCTCGAAAAAGGAGGAATTCGCCTTGCGGCTCTTCTAAATGAGTTGTTGGGCTAGCTAGGCTTCAACCGTATCTTTATAACCTTTAGGCGTATTGTCAAAGTATTTTTTAAAAATACGGGTGAGGTGACTTTCATCAGTAAAACCTAATTGATAGGCAATTTGAGATACTGTAAAGTCTGTATTTTTTAGTCTATACTTAACCAGATCCAATTTATAGAGTAGAATGTAATGGTGAAGCGATTTACCAGTATGCTTTTTAAAATAATTACTTAAGGTACTGTTAGTCATATTAAAGGTATTCGCTAAAGATGAAATTTTCATACGTTGAGGTTCGTATACATGCTTATGTATATAGGCTATAATATCATCTATAAGCTCATGTTTATCCTTTTTGGGAAAATCATATTGCTTATACCCTTCATTGATGTTTCTGGCGATTATACTAAGCGTAGTACTCACCATATTTGAGATAATGTGTTTATAATATTCTTCTTGCCTATCATTCTCACTAAGAATCAGATTATGGATATCCCAGATAAGTTCCCGCTCATTTTCATTTTTAATTATATCACCAGGTTTTAGATTGGGATGTTGAAGGATGAAATCTATCCTTCTTAACCAATAAGAACGATCGGGAAGATTTACCCTGCTAGAGAATAGTAAATCTGTAAATTGAAAAATGCAAAAAGTTGTGGTCTCCTGTATATTAAATGCATGCTCATCCTTGGGAGCAATAAGAAAAATGTCCATCTCTTTATAAGGCAGATCTACATTATTGAGATGGTGCGAGCCCTTACCTTTTTCGATAAAAATTATCTCAAGGTAATTGCGTTCATTCCTATCGGGTGTCCAATGGTCAGCCGAAAATTGTTTAATTAAAAATACTTCTTGTAAGTTAAACTCTACCATCATTAAAGGATTTAAAAATTAGATAATAAATCGCGGTGAAGATAGATTAGGTAAACAGGTAATTCAAGTCTTTTTTGTTAGTTGTCAGAAAGTTACAACTTTTTTACAATTATATTTTGATTTTTTACAACAAATATTTTACTATGCGTGCATATATTTGCCGGCTCAAAGAAAGTATTGTTTTTAGGAGCTACTGCTTATTATAAAAGTTGCTTAAAAAATGCTTTGCGATTAGAATTTTAAGAATAGATTTTAAGTTTTTAGGCCGGAATTTATTTTTGTAGGAAGGTAGCCCCTAGCTTTTCGACAGAAAATTTTCCGGTCTTTTTTATAATAATTTAGTTAATTATTCTAAAGGTAAGATTAATGCGCGGCCCGATTAGCTTTTTGGTTTTGGGAAGCTGATGCTGCCAATTATGTTGAGCCTCATCTTTCATTAATAGCAAACTTCCATTTGTGAGGAGGATTTTTAAAGTCTCTTTTTTATCCTTTTTCTTCCTGAATTTAAATATACGGTCAGCTCCTAGACTTACTGAGGCAATAATAGGATTTTTACCCAATTCACGTTCATCATCTGCATGCCAACCATTGCTGTCATTACCATCTCTATAAAGATTGAGTAGGCAGGTGGTGAATTTTGTTTTTGCTAGTTCTTCAACACTTTCTTTTATAGTTTTTAAAGTTGGTGTGAATTTAAGGGGATGCATCGTCAAATTGCTATAGGAGTAAGGTTTGTCATTATCAGCGTAAAGAGCAGTTAATCGTGGCTGCGCATAGGTTTTGCCAAAAACTTTGATATCATCCTGCCGCCAGGGTGTTTCACTGATTAATTGTTGAAAGTAAATATCTGAAGTTTTTTGATTAATAAAATTGGGATACAGAATAACTGAAGCGCCACCCATATCCAAATGTATTTCTTCAGAAAAAGATTTATTAAATAGATCTGCCATATAACCTTAAGATACCGTAAATTTTAATTCGTTACGATAAGTAGAAGGCGTTTTTCCAGTAAATTTTTTAAACTGTTTATTAAAATGACTAAAATTATTAAAGCCACTCTCGAAGCAAACATCGGTTATGCTTATCTGCTTCTCGTGAAGAAGTTTTGCAGAGTGAACTAGTCTGTATTCATTAACAAATTGAGTAAAAGTCTTACCTGTAATTTTTTTAAAATAACGACAAAACGCAGGAACAGTCATACTAACGAGGTCAGCAATTTCCTCTAGTGGTATTTGACGTTTAAATTGTTCCTTTACAAAATTAAAAACCACATTTATGCGGTTATTATCTTGTAGTTCTGTTTCCAGAATAAATCCTTGAGCATTTAGAACCGTGTATTGATCTGCGGCTTCTAGAAGTTTTAATATTTCAAGAAGTCCTAATAAACGTTCATAGCTTGCTAAATTTTTGAGAGATTCAATTTTGGCGCCTACATTTCGCTTTATTTCACCATGAAAGACGATTCCCATTTTTGCACGCTCAAAAAGATTTTTGATACTGCGCATCTCTGGTATGTCAAAAAAAGACTCTCCAAGAAATTCCGGTCGCATCTGTATGACCGTTTCATTGTCATAATTGGTTAAGGTGTCTGTAAAACCACAGTGAGGCAAGTTAGAACCTATAAGTATCAGTTCGCCGTTGCGATAATAAGAGATATGACTGCCCACTTGTCTTTTCCCTGTTCCTCCATTTACATAAACAAGCTCTAATTCAGGATGATAATGCCAAAACGTTTGGCTGTTATTTTCATTTCCTTCATTATAGGTGCGATACAAAAATGAACTGCCAAATCCGGGCTCAATCTTTTCAAAAGCAGGTTTGTGAGGTTTTTGCATGGCTTAGGGTATTTAGGTGCACTAAGTTAATCTGACTTAACTCAGTAATTCTGTACTAAATTACCCTAAATATGTTTTGTTTTCACAAAATAGCTATTTGTAGTGCTATTTGTAGTTAAAATAGAACATTTTCTTGCATAAAGGCTTCTATTATTCCCACGTTTATCTAGGTATGTTTGTAGTGTCAATAATCTTTTAACTAACACTTAAAAACAATGACTATGAAAACAACAATTAGAACAATGGTAATGGCAATGGTTTTGACCTTAGGTTTAAACATGAGTGCCGCAGAAGGATTTGCCGTAACGGTAAAGGAGAATAACACGCTCACAGTAGCTCTAAATAATATAACTACTGGATCGCAGATTGTGTTAGAAGATACTAATGGTGAACTTTTATATAGTGCATCACTTGAAGTACCTTCTTTTACAAAGTCACTAAGTTTTGAAATTCTACCTAAAGGGAAATATTATCTTCTACTGGAAAATGAGTACAGTATTGTAAAAAAGGTAGTAGTAAAATCTGCTAATGGTATTGAAATTATCGAACATGAAGGCGATATGGTATTCAAACCTGCTTACAAAGTAGATGGGGATTTTGTTATGTTGTCCCTTACAAATCCTAATGAGCAAAAAATAGAGGTGAAAGTCTATGATATTGCTGGGGAAACTGTAGGAACAGTAGTAGATTCAAATCTTGTTGTAAAGCAAACACTTGATTTTTCTAAAATTAAAGCTGGCGAGTATGTAATACGTGTGAGAGTAGGTGAAGACACCTTCACAAAATCTGTAAATATTGGTTAATTAACTGGTTGATTTGGAAAGGAAAACCCGGCAATTGTCGGGTTTTCTTAATTTATAGTGGTAAATAATAATATGCCCAATACATTAAGGCAAATTGTAAAATGAGCCTAATAATTAATAACCACTTTGGGATTTTTATTTTAGCCTGGGGAGTAAGCATGTATATATGCACTAATAGAAAAGCGGTAAGCATGGCAATTATACAGCCTATGGCGTAGTCTTTAGTAACTGGTAGGCAAATAGCAATTCCTAAAATAATTTCGAGCGTACCACTGGCGTATACTAATTCTTTGTGATAAGGCAGGTATTTTGGCATAATACGCATATAAGTTTTTGGCTTAACAAAATGCATTAATCCTGCTACAAAATAAATTGCACCCATTAGATAGAGGTGCCAAGGATAGATCATATAAAAAATTTAGCTTTTGCTAAAAATAGTCAAAAAAAAAGAACCTGCTTTAGATTAGTCTAAGCAGGTTCTTTTTTATTTTAGAAAAAGGAATAACTTACTTGACAAGCTTTTTAGTAAGAAAGAATCCGCTAACTAGAGCGACGCCAGCCATTAGAAAAATGGTCCCAGGATATGCCACCTCTTCATTTACGTTCATATTGTAAACTAAAGTGGAAGCAAGAAGTATCCCAAGGCCTATGCCTATAAGCAACAAGCCTAGGTTAAGAATGATAACTTTCCACACGGGTGGGGCTTCCCTATTTTGATAGCGCCCAAAAATACTCGCATCAGCTCCTTTTTCTATAAGGGCCAGACGCTCCTTATTACGTGTGGTATAGTGGAGATAAAATATCCCAAAGACCACAATAAACAGACTGATAAATATTAAAACTTCTCCTCCCATGATAGTAATTGTTTTATAAAATTAAATTGTTTTCATAGGTTATGACGGAGGACTGGAAGAGTAGGTTACAGAATTTTTAAAGTTTTTTACCTTGATCATAAATTTATCTTCCGTGTGACTACGAAATGCCGTGTTACGTGTATAAAATGAGGGAATAACGAAATAAAATCCTGCGGATTTTTAAAATTTAATTAAAAAGATTTCGGCTTGTACTTCCCAACACCCCGGCAATTCCCGCGGCAATTCCACCTATTATTCCTGTCACTAAAATTAATAAGAAAGCATTCCCGGCTAACGGAAGGAGAATCGCTATTTTCT
>CAXBEL010000120.1:0-13813 GCA_963974735.1 uncultured Flavobacteriaceae bacterium
CAGTAGGTGGTGTACATGGTTTTGATGGCAGTAGAAAGGAAGCACCGAAGGCAGTTATTAAATCCATCGATTAATTAGGCTTGGAACTTTTAAAGTATTCATAAAAAATTTCAATAAACTTTTGGTTTCAGTAACTTTAAGATGCTCACTTTTAGTGAGTTCAAAATTGCTCTAACCAAAAATTCTACTTATGAAATTCAATAAATACTTTCTTCTATTCCTGATATTTATATTTGGAACGACTTTATACGCTCAAAATAAAATTCTTGTCTTTACAAAAACCAATGGCTTTACGCATCCCTCAATTGAAGACGGGATTAATTTAATTACTACTTTAGGTAATGACAATGGTCTATGGACCACAGATAATACAGAAGATTCAGCCGATTTTAATTCCTCTAATTTATCGCAATACAGTGCGGTAATCTGGTGTAATACGAGTGGTGACGATCTCTTAAGCGAGGATCAACAACAGGCATTTGAAGATTATATTGGAAATGGCGGAGGTTTTATGGGAATTCATGCAGCCACGGACACTTATAGGGATGGCAGCTGGCCTTTTTATAACGAATTAGTGGGTGGTATTGTTCAGACGAGTCCTAATCATACCGATTCAGATTATAATGCTACTCTGACTGTGGTTAATTCACATCCCGCGGTAGATTTTTTAGGAAGTACTTGGAATAAGAATGAGGAATACTATTATTGGGATATAAATGGGGGCTATCTTTATCCAGACAATATTAATATTTTACAAGTTGAAGCTACAGGTAGTGAAGACTATGATAGGGAAAGACCCATTGCCTGGTACAAAGAATATGCTGGAGGCAGATCTTTTTATACTGCTTTAGGTCACAATCCCAGTGACTATTCAGATGATGACGATTTTAAAAGACATATCGAGGAAGGTATCAAATATGTTATAGGTAATACATTAGGTTTCGTAAGAAATACACCTACTTCAGACGTGATAGCATTCCCTAATCCGGCTCAAGATCGCGTAGAAATACATATGTACAAGCCTATGGATTATGTTTCTGTTGTAGATCAACAGGGAAGAATTATTGATCGTATTGATGAACCTACATTTAATAATAATTCCATTCTTTTAGACAGTTCTGGGTGGAGTAGAGGAATGTACTATGTATGTGCATTTGACAATGGACAAAAAAGTGTTTTCAAGCTGATTAAACAATAATTTATTTCCTACTTTATTTAGAAAGTATTAAGCGTTATTCCATACGCTCCATTGCAATTCTTTAAAATGTCTTATTTTTAGATCAATTTATCTACATCTTGTTCTAAAATTAAACTTATGAGTCACTCCTCAAGCAGAAGAAAAGCTTTAAGAAATATCGCATTAGGCACTTCGGGCGTTAGCTTGGGCTTGTCAGCATTTGGCTGTAAAGATGTAAAAAGTGAGGAAAGTGTTTTAGCTTCAAAACCTCAAAAAGATTCAGCATTAAAAGGAAATATAAATCATTCTGCTTGCTACTGGTGTTATAACAGTATTCCATTAGATGAATTTGCAAAGGATGCCGCAGGGCTGGGTTTAAAGGCGATCGACTTGTTAACGCCTCAAGAATGGGAGGTGGTAGAAAGACATGGTTTAAAATGCTCTGTGGCAACAGACAGTTTTGCCAGTATTACCGATGGTTTTAACGACATAAAAAACCATGCTGTTTTACAGGAGCAGTATAAAGAACTTATCATAAAAGCTGCGGATAAAAACATTCCTTTTGTTATATGCTTCTCTGGTAGTCAACGTGATCTAAGTGAAGAAGAAGGCATAAATAATTGTGCAGCGGGATTAGAACCTCTTGTAAAATTAGCCGAAGAGAGAGGTGTTGTTCTTATTATGGAGCTTCTAAATAGTAAAGTAAACCATCCAGATTATCAATGTGATAAAACACCTTGGGGTGTGAAACTCTGTGAGAAAATAGGATCAGATAATTTTAAGCTGCTTTATGACATTTACCATATGCAGATAATGGAAGGTGATGTAATTGCAACTATAAGAGACAATCATCAATATATAGCCCATTACCACACAGGTGGGGTTCCCGGAAGAAACGAGATAAATGATTCTCAAGAACTTAATTATCCTGCGATTATGAAAGCTATTGTTGACACGGGTTTTAAAGGCTACGTTGCTCAGGAATTTGTTCCTACCTATCCAGATAAAATTGCTGCGTTAAAAGAAGGCGTTCGCATTTGTGATGTCTAATAAAAAGTATAGTATTTACCTTTTTATCATACGCTTTTTAGACAGCTAAATTTCTTAAATTAGCAGACTTAAAATTGGCCTCGCGCCTTATACTGAATCATGCAGGATATCACAATCACAATTATAGATAGAGAAGGTACAGCACACGCCGTAGAAGCTCCTACAGATATGAATCTTAATCTTATGGAGATTTGTAAAATGTATGAACTGCCGGTTGAGGGAACTTGTGGGGGTATGGCTATGTGTGCATCATGCCAATGTTATGTGCTTTCCGATCATAAACTGAATGAAATGGGTTATGATGAAGAAGCTATGCTTTCTGAAGCCTTTTATGTGGAAGAAAATAGCAGATTGGGATGTCAGATACCTATTACTCCAGATCTTAATGGTCTTGAAGTAAAACTCGCTCCTGAAAGTTAGTCTGAGAGTTTATTTTGTATTAAAGGAAGTAATCTGTCAACAAATTCTTTATAAGCAACTGTTGAAGGATGCAATCCATCTGAAGCTACTAAATCTGGTTCTTGAAGTCCGCGTCTGGTAATATCTGTTATATTTAAGAAAATAATATTTCGCGCTTCTGTATTAGACTGGGCAAAATCATTATAATTATCTATTTCCTGTGAAATTTTTTCAGGATTGCTTGTGCCTTGTCCGTAAGGAGTGTAAGCATAATCCGGTATAGAAACTACAATAACATTTGAGGCATCTCCTCCGGCCAATTGAATTGCAGTATTTAGTAATTCTGGAAATTCTTTCTCATATTGACTAAAAGATTTGGATTGATATTGATTGTTTACACCTATTAAAAGAGTGACCAGATCATAATCGGCATCCGGATTTTCACGATCTATGGCATCTATAAGATTATCAGTACGCCATCCGGTATGGGCGATAATTTTTGTACTCAATATATCTTCTGAATCTTCATTATAGCGATTAACCAACTGGACTGGAAAACGGCAACTTTCGCAAACGCTTTCCCCTATAGTGTAACTATCACCTAGAGCTAGATATTTAAAGTCCTTACTTTCATCATCTCCTCCAGAAGGGGTTGGGTTAGGAGTTGTTGGTTCTGGTGTGGGAAGTTCTGAAGTAGTAGGTGCAGGAGTTTCAATAATATCTGTAGAACTGCACCCATAAATAGTGAGTAAAGCAATAAAAATTAATCTAATACCATAAAATCCTTTTCCTCTTTTCATCATATTCATATACGTTAATATAGTAAACAGGGTTTTAAATATAGAATTGCAGATTAAGATTGTTAATCCTCTTTTTTCTGTGGAAGTGAAAAAGCAACAATCTGATTCCCTTTTTTAGTGCCTAATTTTTCACCTCCGCAGGCTAAAACTAAATATTGCTTTCCATTAATTGCATAGGTACTCGGTGTGGCAAACGACGCAGCCGGCAGTTCATATTCCCATAATAATTTACCGCTTCTACGATTGAAAGCTCTAAAGTAGCCATCTTTGGTAGCGGCAATAAAGAGCAAGCCGTTTTCTGTAATTATGGGCCCGCCGTAATTCTCAGTTCCCGTATTTCGAATACCTTTTTCTTTTAGTTCTTTTACTTCCCCTAATGGAATTTGCCAGAGGTAATCACCGGTATTCAAATCAATTGCACTTAATTGACCCCAAGGTGGCGAAATTCCCGGCAAGCCATTACTATCCAAAAATTTGTGGTAACCCGTATGTTTGTAGGGTACTAAGTTGGCTATATCTACTTCAGAATTTTCAACTTCTTTTTTCTCATCCCCAAATAAATAGGAAACAATTGCTTGCTTTTGATCTGTTTCTAAATGTGGAAAACCGGGCATCATTCCTTTTCCAGAAGTGATTAAATTCATAACCCCCTCTTTATTGAGACGGTCTTGAATAGATTTTAAAGACGGATAATTACTTTGGGGTGCACCACTAAGATCTTTTTGATGACAGGAAGCACAATTAATATTATAAAGCGTTTGACCTTTTGAATCCCCTTTTACAGAACTCGCATTATTTTCTTCCAATTGAAGGGTCCAGGCCATTTCATTAGAATTTATGTAGATAATACCCTTTTTAGGGTCGGCTCCAGCGCCTCCCCATTCTGCTCCACCATCATAACCCGGCAGAAGTAGAACAGGATTAAGTCCGGGAGGAGCAAACATACCTTTGTCATGATTATCTAATATCGTTTTTAGTTCCTCTTTGTTTTCTGCATAGGGGCTCAAATCATTTTCAGTTAAATCTTTTGCCAGCCTTGAATAGGGTTTTGGTTTTACAGGAATTGGCTGAGTTTTCCAAGCGACTTCACCTGGAAGTTTAGAATCGGGAACGTCTATTTCTTTTATATCAAATAATGGTTCTCCGGTTTCTCTGTTAAAAACAAAAACATATCCTTGTTTAGTAATTTGAGCAACAGCATCTATTTTCTTTCCATCTCGTTCTATTTCTATGAGATTTGGCGGGGCAGGCAGATCCCGATCCCAAATATCATGATGGGTAAACTGAAAATGCCAAATTCTTTCTCCGGTATTTGCATCTAAAGCCAGCAAACTATTGGCATATAAATTTTGCCCAATACGTTTGCCGCCATAAAAATCTGGCGCAGCTGATCCTGTCGGGACAAAAAGTATTTCCCGTTCTATATCCACTGCCATTCCTGCCCAATTATTAGCACCTCCTACATCAGTATTTTTATAGGCATCTTTATTCTCCCATGTTTCAGCACCTTTTTCACCTGGATGAGGAATGGTATGAAAAGTACAAACTAGTTTTCCTGATACTATATCAAAAGCCCTTATGTCGCCCGGTGCGGCATCAGCACCTTCAGAAAGGCGCACTGGCATTATGATAAGGCTTTTAAAAATTGTACCGGGAGTATTTGAAATTATAAATTTATCCTTTGCACTTTCGGGAAATCCTGTATGTAAATCAACTATTCCCTCATTCCCAAAGCTTTTAATTGGCTCTCCGGTCAAAGCATTTAGAGCATATAGATTAGGGCCTATTGTCCCTAGAATTCTTTTGTCTTCCCCATTTTCCCAATAGCTTACACCTCGGCTTGTACTGTGCCAAGCCTTTAAGGGATCTCCAAAGCGCCAAACTTCTTCTCCGGTTTCTGCATCTAAAGCAAAAATCTGTACGGTTGCAGTTACTCCATAAACAAGATTATTTGCTAGGATAGGGTTCATTTGCATCTGCCCACTGTCTGGAGCTTTATAAGACCAGGCAATTTCCAGATTTTGAACATTCTCAGGGGTTATCTCGTTAAGTTGAGAATAATGATTTCTATCTGGGCCTCCTAAATATTCGGACCATTGAAGATAGGTGTCCGAATTTTTTTTGTCTTCATTTTTACAGGAAAGAAAAGTAGTAGTTAAACCTAAAAATAAAAGGAAATAGATTAATCTCATATTATTCGGTTATATAATCTTTAAGTGGTTGAGGTCCTTCAAGAAGTATGCGTACAATTTTTAAAACCCCATCATCAGTTGTTGCAATTTGCCATTTAATCAAAGATATTTTTCCATCTTCTATTTCCAGTCCTGTTATGCTCCTTGGGTGTATGCAGCTTCCATCATTAAAATAAGCTATTTCTCCAGGTTCGGGAAAGCGAGGGCGGTGGGTATGACCCGTGACAGTAAATAGATTTTTGTTATCTACAATCCATTTTTTGGTGCGACGCTCCACCTTTATAAGTTCGGTGTAATTTTTGGCAGGGCTTGTAGGATCAGATATCCCTGCTCCTTGTAATGGGCGCCATAAAACCCGTACCATAAAACGATTAAAACGCCAGCCCACATAATTCATCCAATCTGCCTGATGACCGTGGCACAAAAAAAGTTCTTGATTAGTTGTTTTATGCTTTAATATTAAAGCCTCATTAATTTTAATACCCGGAAAAAGTGGTTCTTCTTTTCCGGTTTTATGATCAAAGTAGGAATGTAAAGCTTTCTCGACATAGGCTTCATTACGATAAACCATATCGTGATTTCCCCAGATTAAATGCAATTTTTGCTCATTATAAAAGAGCTGCATCAAGTCGTAAATGTTCTTATGTGATTCTAAAAGTGTTGAAAAGGAAAGATTTTCCCAGAGTTCATCACCATCGCCTAATTCGCAATAATTAAATCCGTCTTTATAATACTGTTTTAGAGCGTGATAATAGATATTGCGATTATTTGCAAAATCATCTGCACCACTGTTATCTCCGCGATGGCAATCACTAAAAAGAATAAATTTATCAGAATCGTCAAAAGGGACTACACGAGCATTTTTATAAGCCCGATCAAAACGAAATCTTGAGGACATGAGTATCTTTTAAGATAAAGATACAATTTGTCACTAGTATCTAAAGAAGTACCTTTTCTTTAATTTCCAACTCGATTCCGTTCCAAAGCTGAATGCGTTTTTGAAGGGCTTTTATGGAAGTTTCTTCTACTTCACGCCATTTCTTCTTGCTGTCACCACACAATTCTGAAACCATTTGAAGCGCCATAGGCCCGTGCTCGTCTGCATCCAGTTCTATATGTCTGTCAAAGTAATACTTAAATAGTCTTAAATCTTCTTCAGGGAAATTCTGCTGTATATTACCAATGATTTTTGTAAACATATCAGGAATCAGATCTTCTCTTCCAAAGGTAAAAGCAGCTGCTATTTTATGGGGTTTTCCTTCTGCAATTATCTCAAAAGTAAAGCGGAGAAATTCTTTTACACTTTTTGGTAATTTGCTAACAGCTATTACTAGAAAAACATCCGTTCCGTGAATAATGTGATCCAAAAATGAATCTATGTTTTTTGTAGAAGCACCCGACTTTTTCATCGCATCCAGGTACATCTCAAAATGACTTTGATGTTTTCCATCAATATTTTCATCTGTTTCTTCGGCTAATACAATCTCATTAATTAGATAACGAACCTCTGGATTCCCTATTGGATACCACGGGGTACTGGTTTGTGTGAGTTTAGTCTGCAGAGCCTTCAAAAGGGACATAAAATCCCAGACCGCAAAGACGTGATGCTCCATAAATTTTTGAAGATCATCTGGCGTTTTTAGGGAGGTGTATAGTTGGTGTTCTAAAAGTTGTTCTTGGTACGGTAAAATCGCGTTTTTTACTTCCTTTATCATAATTCTTCTACATTAAGTAGCAAAATTAAAAAAGCTTCAGCAAACGCTGAAGCTTATAAGTTCAAATCTGACTATAATACTATCATTTAAATGCATTAAAGCCGGTTATATCTAGACCTGTTATGAGCAAATGTATGTCGTGGGTACCTTCATACGTTATTACACTTTCTAAATTCATCATATGGCGCATAATGCTGTATTCTCCTGTTATACCCATACCGCCTAAAATTTGGCGGGCTTCTCTGGCTATTTTGATAGCCATATCCACGTTGTTTCTTTTTGCCATAGATATTTGAGCAGAGGTTGCTGTACTTTCATTACGCATCACTCCTAATCGCCATGCCAGCAATTGTGCTTTTGTGATTTCCGTAATCATTTCTGCAAGTTTCTTTTGTTGCAATTGAAAAGCGCCAATAGGTTTACCAAACTGCATACGTTCTTTTGAATAGCGCAATGCCGTATCATAACAATCCATAGCAGCACCTATAGCACCCCAGGCAATACCATAACGAGCAGAATCCAAACAACCAAGTGGAGCCCCCAATCCAGATTTGTTTGGAAGTAAATTTTCTTTGGGCACCTTCACATTATCAAAAATAAGTTCGCCGGTGGCACTGGCTCTTAAAGACCATTTATTGTGGGTTTCTGGTGTGGAAAACCCTTCCATTCCACGTTCTACAATAAGTCCGTGAATGCGTCCTTCTTCGCTTTTTGCCCAGACGACCGCAATATCTGCAAAAGGTGAATTAGATATCCACAACTTGGCACCATTTAATAAATAATGATCCCCTTCATCTTTAAAATTTGTCGTCATTCCAGAAGGATTAGAACCGTGATCTGGTTCTGTGAGACCAAAACATCCCATAAATTCACCACTGGCAAGTTTGGGGAGGTATTTTTCCCGTTGCTCTTCATTGCCGTATTTCCATATGGGATACATGACAAGAGAAGATTGCACGGAAGCGGTAGAACGCACACCAGAATCCCCACGTTCAATCTCCTGCATAATCAGGCCGTACGAGATTTGATCCAATCCAGCACCTCCATATTCCTCTGGGATGTAAGGTCCAAATGCACCTATTTCTGCAAGACCACTAATAATTTGCTTAGGAAATTTGGCACTTTGGGCGGCTTCTTCAATAATTGGAGAGACATCACGTTTCACCCATTCACGAGCAGCATTGCGTACCAGTTTATGTTCTTCTGTTAAAAGATTGTCTAAATTATAATAATCTGGAGCTTCAAAAAGATCGGGTTTCATGGCCTTTGTTTTGCAGTAAATTTAAAGATATTGCAATGAGATGGCAATTTTATTGTCACATTTTCAAATAAAAATCCTTTACCAAGTTAATATAGGATTCCGTGTACTCGTGTCTCTCGAGTTCTATAACCAATTCATCTATTTTGGGTAATGACTTTTCTAATGAAAAAGCAAGTAAAGAGCGCTTCTCTTTGCTTTCAGGAGTTCCCTTTACCCGATTAATTTTATTGGGAAACAACTCGACTTTTGAAGCAAGCTCTATAAATTCTGACTCTCGATCTCGAGGAATTATAACACAAAAAAACCCGTTGTCACTTAGCAATTGTCTAGCCGAAGCCACTAAAAGCTCAAAGGGCATAGCGTCTTCAAAACGGGCTTGATTCCGCGCATTTGAAGGTGTCTTGTGATCTTCACTGAAAAAAGGAGGATTGCAGACAATGAGATCATAGCGATCATCAATTTCTGTAGCGAATTCATATAAATGAGCATGGTAGCAAAAAAGTCTATCACCCCAGGGAGATTCTTCAAAATTTGAAACGGCTTGCTCGTAAGCATCATCGTCCAGTTCTAGAGCGTCAATAATTTCTGCCTCAGATCGTTGAGCAAGCATTAAAGCAATTACCCCCGTGCCAGTTCCTATATCAAGTATGGAGTTGGGATTATTTTCTAAAGTTGCCCACGCACCCAATAGGACACCGTCCGTTCCTATTTTCATAGCACAGCGATCTTGTGCAACGGTAAAGTTTTTAAAATGAAAAGGTTTACTCATTTGTAATTAAAGCAGAGGTAGTTAAATATTTAGAAATAGGATAACACTAATTATTGCGATTAGAATTGCGGCAAAGATAATCATCTCATTAAGTACCTGAGTTTGCTTTTTAAGTTTGATTGTTGCCTTTACTTTCTCCAATTCTTTTGGGGTAAGTTTTGGAAATCTGTAGGTGGTTTTGGAATCGGAATTGGAAAGTGATCTATTGCCTTTTTCAAATTTAGATTTGTTTTTGGCTTTGCGTTCTTTTCTTCTGGATAAAGTTGCTTTAAAATGTCCTAAACTACCATCCATTGAATTGATTATTTACATATAAGTAGTTGTAAAAAACAATTTGTTACATGAAATACCATAGTTAACAATGCAATTCTGATGAACGGAAATAAAACTTAAAAGAGAATAATTGATTAAAATCTAAATGCTAAGACCTAAATGTAGATATTGATTAATCCCTCAGGAGTATCTAGAAGTATTGTTTTTGTTTCTCGATTAACTTCCTTGATGAAGTCGTCGTTTATGGGGATAAGAACTTCTTTGCCCTTATGATCTATTACAAAAAGTGCTTGAGCCGTATTGTCATTTACACTTTTAACGGTACCCACAGACCCAAAATTCACATCTTCTACACTAAAACCCGTAATCTCGTGAAAGTAAAACTGAGTTCCTTTAAGTTTTGGCAAAAGGTTGAGTGGTAGATAAAGGTCTGCCCCTATGAGATCATCTGCATCCTCTTCTGTATTTACATCCTCAAAATTGATGCGAAGTAGTGTGGATTTATGAAGTTGGCAGGATTCAATAAAAAAAGGAACCAGTTTATCGTTAAAATCGACAAAAACTGATTCCAATTCTTCGTACTCTTCAGGTTCGTCTGTGTCCAGTTTGGCCAACAGCTCGCCCTTAAAACTAAATTTTCTCACGACCTTGCCTAGATAGAAACATTCTTCTTTGCGCATCGTGATCTTAATTATTTAGCTTCGTCTTCTTTTGTTTCTTCAGAAGCAGGAGCTTCTTCAGTTGTTTCTTCTGCAGCAGCTTCAGTTTCTGGTGCTTCTTCAGCAACTTCTTCTTCTGGCTGTGCGGCAGCAATACGAGCTTCATTTACTGCTTTTTCTGCAGCAAGAGCTTCAGCTCTAGCTTTTTCGTCAGCTTTAGAAAGATTTTCTTTCTTGCCTTCTACTTTAGCCTCTTTAGATTCTTTCCAAGCATTGAATTTTTCTTCCAATTGCTCTTCAGTAATTGCTCCTTTACGTACTCCACCGGTTAAATGATTTTTAAGTAATGCACCTGTGTAAGAAAGCAACCTTTTAGCTGTTTCTGTAGGTTGTGCACCATTTTGCAACCATTTTACCGAAGCATCAACATCAATATCAATGTTTGCTGGATTTGTGTTTGGATTGTAAGTTCCTAATTTTTCAAGGTATTTACCATCTCTTTTAGAGCGTGAATCCGCTGCTACTACCCAATAAAAAGGTTTTCCTTTTTTACCGTGTCTCTGTAATCTGATTTTAACTGGCATAAAATTAATTTTTGGGGTACCCGACCCCGGTTATAATTAAGGGCGCAAAGATAACACAATTTTCTGGGTGTCAAGCTGTTTTTAAAATTAAAAATTATAGTTTTGCATACCCCAAATCAAGTCCAATGAAATTTCAACTTCTTGCAGTTTTTTCAATCTTCTTTTTAGTTTCCTGCTCTGATGATATGGAGGTCGATTCTTCGGTCCTACAAGGGGTTAAGGATTCTGTCCTTTACAGATCTGTTATTAATCATGCCGAAATGAAAGATAGCGGTAGAGTCGCGCTTTTTGGTACATATAATCAGGAATCTTTAAGGCTTAACCTATCTTCTGCTCAAGAAGGAGTGTTTTATTTAGGAGCCGAAGAAGATAATAATGTCGAGTTTACTGATGCGTCAGGAAAGGAATATAACACCTCTGAAAATGGGGAAGGAAAAATAGTGGTAGACCGCATAAGCAACAATACTTTTACAGGAAGTTTTAAGTTTAAAGCAAAATCTTTACAAGATTCCACAGAAGTTATATTTACCAGAGGGGTGTTCTATGAAGTGCCCTTAAGAGAAACTATGGAGGATCCTATAACAGAACCCACTGTAGCTACCTCTTTTGACTGTAAGATAAATACAATCCCATTTACTCCCAATGTTGTTGAAGCAACAGTGGTAAATAATGAAATATCTGGTTATGGCGGAACGCCGGGGATAATCATCAGATTGATTTTTCCTAAAAATGTAGATGTTGGTGTTTATGAGCTTAGCGATATGAAAAGTTCAGAGCCGTATAGAGCTGAATATTATTCTAATGGATTTACATCCTATTTAGATTCTGGCACAATTGAAATCACTTCGCATAATAAAGAAGCACGTTCTGTGGGAGGGATTTTTTCATTTTCAGCCAGCAACAATGGTAAAGTTAATGTAACCGAAGGCTCCTTTGGTTTCAACTACTAATTAGCTGCTTCTTTTTTCTTCAATTTAAAGGACGCAAATAATGTGATTGAGGCCGTAATTAGCCAGAAAACATCTATAAATAGAATTTGGTCTTGCCCCGCTGCAAAAGATTTCCACATCCAATTTCCAGTGGTAAACCCATTTACTAAAGGAATCAAAAACCCAAAAATACTACCTAAAAGCAAACAGGATTTATTAGTAAAATAATTGTCCATTTTCAGTATAAAAAACGTAGTAAGTAAAAGCCAGCCTAAAAAGTAAAACCAATAAATGAATTCCAGCCCTGCAGGTTGAGCTATTTTAACAGCAATAAATGAAAGTGCGGTTATTGGATACATACTGAGACATATTGCTAGATAAATACGGGCGACTCTGTTGTAAAATATTCTTTTCTTTTCTGGGATGTTTTTTTTGTCGCGAGCGACAAGCCAGATCATTACTCCAGAAATAATAACGAAACAGCTTATAATCCCCAGAATAAATGAAATCACTTTTAATGCATAGCCGCCGTAGTCTCCATAATGCAATCTAAACATGACGTTTTTTACGCCATCCAGATAAGAGCTTTGTGCAACAGGATCTTTTTTAGAAATAACTTCTCCAGTATAAGCCTTGTAAACCACCTTTCCGGGAGCTGTGAATTTTGTTTTTTTATCCAGTTCCCCATTTATTGCAACGTGCATATTAGCATCTCCAAAATTGTAGATTTTAACTTCAGATACGTTAAAATTCTCCCAGGTTGCTTTAGTTTGGTCTATAAACCCATTTAAACTTATAACGGAATCCTCTTTGTTGTTTTCAAATGGAAAGGTTGGGTCAGCATATTCCAGATCCTCATATAATTTGGCTTGATCACCTCCATAAATTGCAAAAACACTGGGCGCAACAATGAGTAATTTCAGCATAAAAAATGCTCCGGTGACAGCGTATACAAATTGAAAAGGCAGGCCTATCATTCCCAAAGCGGTATGTGCATCTGTCCATATAGTCTTTAATTTTGACCAGGGTCTGAAAATGTAAAAGTTGGAAACAATCTTTTTCCAATGAACCAAGACGCCGGTAATAATGGCAAAAAGAAAAAAGAACGCTACAAATCCTGATAAATAATAGCCTATGGGATAATATATCTGAGCGAAAAAATGCAGGCGGTATAAAAATTCTCCCAGACTGTAAGAGTTTATATACGTGTATGTGTTATAAGTTAAGGGATCCAAATAGAAGAACTGAGAGACTTTGGCTTCATCAGTTGCCAATGAATCTTTAGAAGCGCTTAAGGAAACATTTACGCGTCTTTCTTCATAATATTTGGTTATAGATATATCTCGCCCATATAATTGATAGTTACCACTTAAAGAATCGATAACCGAATCAAGATTAAGCGGAATCTCTTTTTTGCTAATTACACCTTCATTGCGTTCCCAATTGACAATTTCATCTCTAAAAAAGGAAAACGAACCGGCAAAAAAGATGACATAAAGCGCTACACTAATGACTATGCCACTTACTGTATGAAGGTTAAAGAGAATGTTATAGGTGCGTTGTGCCATTCTTAACTTTCTATGGTATTAAAAATATTTCCGTAATAAATGATAGTAGCGAGTAGAAGAGTAACTATTAAATAAATCAACCAAATCCGCCATCCGTTTTTGGCCAAAAAAGCAACTATAAGCAGCACAGCCCAGAGAATAAATGAACTAAATGTGGAGGTAATTAGTACAGCTACGTGACTAAAACACGAGGCCAATGCCAGATGAAATGCTGTAGCCACTATAAATCCACCTAAAATCCCAGCGGATATTTTCGCGAAGCGCTGCCAGGCAGATTGTGTCAAATATTTACGGTTTGCCGGCATAATTATTTAATAAGTATTTCTACGATTAAAGCCACAATAAAAATACTGGCTACATTTTTATAACTGATAAGCTGGAGTGGTTTAAGGATGATAATAAGACTTGCTCCCGTCATTAAAAAAATAAAAGCCATA
>CAXBEL010000121.1:0-13790 GCA_963974735.1 uncultured Flavobacteriaceae bacterium
AAAA
The DNA here is from genome assembly GCA_963974735.1 of uncultured Flavobacteriaceae bacterium. Lineage (GTDB taxonomy): Bacteria > Bacteroidota > Bacteroidia > Flavobacteriales > Flavobacteriaceae > Leeuwenhoekiella. The sequence goes on from CAXBEL010000121.1 coordinate 5, forward strand.
CTGTTGAGGGTCACACCTCCGGGGGTTCGAATCCCTCTTTCTCCGCAAAAAGCCCCGTAAACATACTGTTTACGGGGCTTTGTTTTTGTGGGGGCATATTTGGGGACATACCGTTTACTTAAAATTGAAATTTAATTCTTAGAAATATTTACCCGTTAATTTGCTTCTTTCAATCGATCCAATTCTATTAAGTCCAAATTTCTACTTTTTCTGATAGCTCCTGCGTCAAAATCATATTCCGGATGATTAATTTTCACCTGACTGTTTGGTATGTTTTTGAGCAAGCAGTACCTTTCAATTAATTTTTTGAATTTCAAATCTCTATATAGGAGCATATTAAAAAACAACATTTCTAATTCTTCATCAGATAGTAGCGAACGTACAATGGAAGTGTACTCGTATCGTATTTCGTAATTATACAAGTAGTATTCTCTATTGCTATCACCAGTGGGATCTATAGAACTCATTGGTATAAATACCTGCTCGTCGATACGTGAAATTATACGATATAGAAAACGATAGTAATGACCGAACTCTGCACTTTTTTCTTCATATATTTTTTGATATGCATGAATGCGATCTACACCATTTTCTTCTGGACGTATAAATAAATTAAAGGCATTCATAAAGACATCTCTACCTCTCGAATTATATACTTTATCTAAATGTTTATAAACCTCAAAAAATTCAAAAGTAGTATCAAGGTCATCAACAATTTTTAAATGCGTATCAATCATATTGAAAAATAGATTTTCAAATTGCTGGCGTTTTGCTGTTTCATTTTGATTAGCCATTTCTTTACGCTGCAACTTTAGTGTAGCATTTGTTTGTTCTATTTCTTTACGGTTTAATTCCAGATCATCTCTGTTCAATTGTAATTCCTGTTGTTGATAGATCATTTGTTGCTTCTGTCCCAAAAATGCAACGTAGATAAGAATTAGACCAGCTAACGACCATATACCTACCATTGTTCCTCCCAAAAAATCACCCACTTCATTCCATTGCATAGGGTGTACATTCTCATTTTGCCAATGCACCACATAAATACAAGCAAATCCTACTATAATTAAGAGAAATGCACTTCGCTTAAACCACTTAATGGAAATTTCCAGTTTTATCAAATCCCTTTCTATTCTTTTTTCATCCATAATTTCTTTTTACCCTTAATATTTACAAATTTGAGCCGTAGAAGGATCATAATAATAGTCAACAATACTTCCTTCTCTGATTTTATCTACCATTTCATCTATAACAAATAGAGGCACAAGAAACCATTCTCTAGGATTTACTGGTTTTCCGAAACGATCTTTAATATCAATATCCAACTTTGCATTTTTGAAAAATGACTGAATTAGATTTTCCAACTTATGACGATTGATATTTGCTAATTTATAGGTGGCTACAACTTCCACATCTGCCATTAGAAATGTAGGGTCACTTTTTGCATTTTGTATGCGCTTAACAATATCATTCCCTGTTACTCCTATTTTATGGAATACATCCCTATTCTCTATTATTAATGGCTTCTTAGAATTTGATCGCAGAACGTAAATAGTACCACTTTCTAAATCATCACTCTCTAATTTATCAGAAAATAAGGGTCCTAAACCAGGTGTTGTAACAAATCGGCTTGTTTCATCTTTATACATTGCTCTAATCAACGAACGCTGTAATAAGTCATTCTCTGTGCCGTTATCGTAAATAACTCTTAAGCGCGCGTCTTCTTCGCCATTAGGAGCCTTAAAGATTTCTCCTTTTTCAGCTATATACGCCATTTGACCTTTTACAATGACAAAAAGTTTTTCTTTTATTATTGTTTTAGTGAAACCGGCATCTTTTCTAAAACGAATAGTCTCTCTAAAACCGTTTTCTATTTCTTTTTTCGTCCTTTCAAACAACGGTTTGTAATTTTCAAAATCTTCACAAATAATTCTATTCGCAAATTCTTCTGCAGCTCTTTTTTCTGCTCTTGTCTTTACGTGTATTAGATTAGTTATGGAATCTTCATTTTCTTCTACACCTAGTAGATCTAATAATTCATCATCATCTAAATCATCTGAAAATTCTACTTTATCTTTACTTTTACTAGATAAAAGATCTTGATAATCAAAATCTTTTAATAGGTCAAAATACTCTTTTTTCTCTTTAATTTTTTCTAATCGGACAGCATATAACCTTTCAAAAATATCATTTTCCTCACCATGTTTTGGTAGTTGTCTATGCTCGTCAACAAATTTTTGAATTTCTTCGAAACTTGCAATAACGCGCTCCTCTAGAGCCGTAAACGAAGCCTTCTTTTTTTCTTCAACGTTGACACCTAAAGCTGCCAATAGAGCGTCATCTTCTGATGTGAACTTCTCTTTTTTAGCCATTTTCCTCTTCTGATTTTTTTCTTGCTAAGTATGCGATTGCCTGCGCCATTTTTTGCTCATATGGATCAGAAGATTTTATATCTGGTAACCTTCCTCTTTCACTTTTAAATTTTAAAGCTCTTCTAGCTAAAATTCTTGCATCCTCTATCGACATATTCGGCTTCCTCCCAGAAATAACTTCAGCCATTGCTTTTAGGCTTTTTTCAGTCATTGCTTTAGAAAGGATTGAATATGCTTCACTAAATGGATTGATACTATCGATCCAGTCTACATCAAGGTCTCTTACATCCATTGTAAACTTTCTAATACCATCAATTAAAGCTGTATTGGCTTTGATATTTTCGCCTCCTTCTTTATTAATTGATTGTTTAGCCATTTGAGTAATATTAAGAGCCGCAATAGCGTGCTGCCTTATTGCCTCAATATCTTCATCATCTATTTCTGGATATTTTTCCTTTATGATTTTTCCCAATTTCACTTGTGTCAATTCCTGAGGCACTAATTCTTCATCAAACAAACCCCGGCCAATAGATTCTTTATCTTGTGCAAAAGCTGCAATCACCTCGTTTAAATCCTCTTTGCAAATGCGTTTAGCATCGTCGCTCTCCGGCATTGCTAAACCTTTAATTTCAATTTGATACTCTCCTTTTTCCTCATTAAAACCTACATTTTCTTTATTAGGATCATAACCACCTTCACCATAATCATACCCTTCTTTCTCTATACTTTGAGAGTTCTTAGGTGTGAAATTGAACTTTGGAGCTAAAACTTGCTCCATCAATAAACTTGCTGAAATAGCTTTTAATGTGTCATTTACAGCATCTGTAACAGAATCTTCCGAGGCATCTACTTCTGCTATTAAATTAGTGAATCTTGCTTGTGTTTTATTTGGTGCATCTCTTGTGGCACGTCCAATTATTTGTACGATTTCAGTTAGACTGGAACGATAACCAATAGTTAAAGCGTGTTCACACCATATCCAGTCAAAACCCTCTTTTGCCATACCTAACGCAATAATAATATCTACGTGGTCGCGATTTGTTTTAATTTCGCGCATTCGAAGAGCTGCCTGAACAAGTGGACGTTTTGAAGGGTCATCATCCACCAAGTCCGCTACTTTTATTACTTTACCAGATTGTGTTTTAACCCGATGAAAACCTGTAACAGGATCTACTCCTAGCCATTCCCCTAATTCTTCAATGATATGCTCAACCTCTTTAATTTTATCACCCATACTTTCTCTTGAATTGACATTAGGTATATGAATGATTGTTTTTTCTTCAGGACTTAGTACTTTCAATAAATCATCGGCATAGGCTCCACTGTAAAAGTAATACCCAATATTAAGCATCTTTAAATGCTCGTATCCACTTAATTGCTCATAGTAAGTATAAGTCACCGGCTGAAACTTCAACTCATCATCTGGCATCAAGACAGGATTTGCATCCCCTCTAAAATAGGAACCTGTCATTGCAACAATATGTACCTTATCTCTTTCAATAAATTCCTTAAGTTGAGATCCCAATACGTTATTATCATTTGCACTAACATGATGAAATTCATCTATTGCTATCAAAGTATTATCAAAAATATCCACACCAAAGCGTTCAACAGCAAAGCGAAAGGTAGCGTGTGTACATACTAAAACTTTATCCTGACTCTCAAGAAATGCTTTAACAGAATTTATTTTACCACCATCTTCTCCCGGTGAGTTACATAGATTCCATTTTGGTGTAACTTCCCAATCGTAATAAAAACCATATTTAGATAGTGGCTCATTATTAAAACTAGAACCGATAGATTTTTCTGGTACTGCAATGATGGCTTGTTTAATGCCTTGGTTATTTAGTTTATCTAAAGCAATAAACATTAAAGCTCTACTTTTACCGGATGCAGGTGGTGATTTTATTAACAAGTATTGCTCACCTCGCTTTTCATAAGCAAGCTCTTGCATAGCACGCATTCCTAGCTCGTTAGATTTAACTGAGCGACCGTTAGAATTATAATTTACGGTTATTGTAGGTATGTTTTTTTCTGTAGTCATTACTTTATTTGTTAGAGGTCATTTTGGTGTAGAGTTCAAACAATTTTTCTAATCGCTCTGTGTCATTTTTAAATTTGCGCCCGATGTATATACGTTCTAATACTTCATCATTACGCTGGTGTGCTAGCCTTAAATCTTTAGGCATTTTATCTGGGTCATATAAGTTTGCAATCGTTGCAGGAAAATGACGTTCTCTTGCTATTAATATTTCTTTTGCACAAGATGTTAGATCTTCTTTATTCTTTTGAGTTAATGCTGGTAAGGGAAATGTATTCCAGCCCAGTGTATTTGAATATCTTAATCTTGTCTCTAATTGACCACATATAGTTTTAATCCACACTATGTGAATTTTAGAAATTAATATTGCTAACTGCCACAATGGTGAATCAAAAATTGCAAACGCCGCATTGTTTAAAGTGGAATTAGAATCAATTAAACCAGCAGGCAAGTATTCCCTATTTTCTGAAGAAACACTGGGAATAATCAATGAGTTTTTAAATCCAATATTCATTTCTCTCATTTGATGAGATCTTAAGGCCATTTTATTTGCACTTTTATCTCTACTCTTAAGTCTCATTTTCTCAACTGCATCGATACGTTTCTTTATTGAATTAATAGCTAAAGCTTCGGCTAAATTATTATCTTCAATCCAAAGAACATATCGCTCCATACCTCTTATAAATTCTGCAGAACCATAAATGCGACGAATAAATTTCTTCTTCTGCTCGCTAGTTAGTTTTAATATTTGAACTTCATTTTTTGTTAATAATAAGTTGCCACCATCCACTGGTTTGTTACCAAATTTCATTTCTGAAACTTCATAAATTGGTTTTGAGGCTTTCTCGACAATTATATTTTCTGAACCTGTTAAATATGCATTTATATTTAATACTGTTTTTTCAATCGTACCATTTGCCTCTGTTGAAAATAATCTCTTATTAGATCTTGCATTATTTGAAAAACCGACAATGACTACTGTTACCCCTGCATTATAACTAGCAAGATTGGCCCATTTAAAAGAAGTATGTGCAAAATCAATATTATACCCCTTTTTAAAAATTAAAGGCCAAAGAATTGGAACTTGTTGACCTTGGCAAATAGAGTTTGTGGAAACAAATGCGGAGACAGTATTTGTCTGCTGGCCATATTCTACGGCTTTCATAAACCAACCTGCGACATAATCTAAACTTTTCCACTTATTTGTATATTTAGAAAATATAGCTTCAAGATCTGCTTTTTGTTCCTTAGACTGCCACGTTGAACCTAAATATGGAGGGTTTCCACATATATAAGTTTCTCCACCTTCATTGTCAAAATCAATTTGAGCTTGATTCAAAGGTGTCGAGAATAAATCATCTCCTAGTAACTTAACGCCAGTACCTTCAGGTGGACAAACAGAAAACCAATCTAACTTTAATGCATTTCCTTTTACAATCCAATTTTGAGCATCTAAAGGTAGAAATTCTGCAAGTGCAAGCCTTTGCCCTCTATACAACACATCACATTGGTACTCTGCAATAATTAATGCTAAACGTGCTACTTCAGCTGAAAAATCTTTTAGTTCAATACCTCTAAAGTTGGTCAAGGGTATTACGCTTGCCCTGTTTAATTCACCACGCTTTTCGTTAATCTCATTTTCAATTTTGCGCATTTCTTTGTATGCAATAACTAAGAAATTTCCAGAACCACAAGCAGGATCAAATACACGTATGTGTGCCATTCGATTACGAAGATTAAGCAGTTTGCGATTGTTATCACCAACCGCTTCTAATTGATCCCTTAAATCATCTAAAAACAATGGGTTTAAAACCTTCAAAATATTCGGCACAGATGTATAGTGCATCCCTAATGAACCTCGTTCATCTTCATCTGCAACTGCTTGAATCATTGACCCAAAAATATCCGGGTTAATTTGCTTCCAGTCTAAACTTCCTACATGCAGTAAATAGGATCGCGCGATTTTAGTGAATTTTGGTACTTCAGTAGAACCTGAGAAAAGCTCACCATTTACATAAGGAAAATCTTTACTCCAAACTTTAATATTTTCCTTTTCACGATCACGTTTTTTAGTATCCATTGCTCTGAACATTTCGCTTATTACTACGTGAGTATCTGAAGCATCAGATGCACTATACTTTTGAACTGTATTTGTAAAGAGGTTATCTTTAAAAATATCTGTGTCCTCAGCAAAAAAACAAAAAATTAACCTTGCTAAGAAATGATTCATATCTGGGCGACGTTCAATTGTTGCCCAATCTGGGTTATGTTGTAATAACTCTACATAAAGTTTATTTAAACGACTAGTCGCTTTAATATCAAATGCACTTTCACGAATTTGCTTTACAGTTGTAATATTTGCTAGCGAAAGAAAAAAACCAAAATAGTTATGAAAATCTTTATACTCGCAAACAATCGTTTCCCCAGTAATAATATTTTCCGCTTGAAAATCAATACCATCTGTAGCTAATATGAATTCCGCCTTATTTTTTTTGGTAGCCGGGCTATTACGCAGTGCTTCTAAAGACTCGGTTACATTTCCTTTTTTACTTGAAAGAATATGTATGTTGTTTCGCTGTAGAATAGCACCTTCTACATCTGTTTTGTTTGATGTGCCGCTTCGCAGCTTTTTTATTGTGGTACTCTTATTACCGAAGGCTTCTAAAAAGGAAAAAGGGAACTCCTCTACTTCAAAAGGTTGTAATGCAAGTTCTGATACTGCCTCTTCTATTTCTACTGGGTTCATCTAATTTACTATGATGGCGATTTAATTATTCAATAAAATTCAATTTAGTTTTTTCAAAATTGATAAATAATAAAATAAAACTTTAAATGTAATTATTAATGAAAACCACTACCATAGTTACTACGGAAATTTCAATTGATGAACTTACAGAGCTTATTTCTGAAAAGTTAATTGATAAAATAGAGCATTATCTAAAGGATATCAATAAATCTCAGAATGATTTGTTATTGACTAGAAAGGAAGCTGCAAAATATCTTCGTGTCAGTCTTACTACAATTCATCACTGGATTGAATATGAAATATTAGATCCAATTAGAATAGGCAATAGAGTATATTTTAAGAAACAGGATATTCTGGATCTTTTCGAAGAAAGAAGACACTCAAATTTAACGCGGTCAAAAAGACCGTAGCGGCTTTCGCGTCTGGTTACTAGCCGCTTTTTATTATTGCGGTTTTATCTGTGGCTAATCGCGGCCGGTGTTTTTTAAACCGCTGCAACTAGTTATATATATTAGTGGTCACAGGACGCATTTATAGTAGAAATAGCGGCGGGCTAACTCTGCCGCTTTTTATTCTCGCGGCTCTCTTGCGGTTTTATCTGCGGCTAATTGCGGCCGCTGTATTTTAAACCGTTGCCATTAGTTATGAATATTAGTAGTCACAGGAAGTATTTATAGTAGAATAAGCTGCGGGTTGCTGCTGCCGGTTACTAACCGCGGCATATTTGTGCCTAATCGCTGCCGTTGCGTTTTAAACCGTTGCCGTTAAATATAAACACTAGCAGTCACAGGAAACAATTATAGTAGAATGAGCGGCGGGCTGCTGCCGGTTACTTGCTGCTTTTTAGTGTTGCGGCTCTCTCGCGGTTTTATCTGTGGCTAAGCGCGGCCGGTGTTTTAAACCGCTGCCGTTAAATATAAACACTAGCGTTCACAGGAAACATTTATATTTCAAATAGCTGCGGGCTGCTGCTGGTTACTAGCCGCTTTTTATTATTGCGGCTCTTTCCTTAGCTCTAAAAAAATTTGTGATTTCTATAATTGAGGAATTTGATTGAAGGTATTTTGTTTTATACCTATATTAGAAATAGCTAGTAGTTATAATTCAGGAATTTTTATTTAGAAAATCCCCCAGTTGCAGAAAATAAATATAACTCTCGTTAATAAATTCTTATATTTTACATTGAAAATTAGCTTCCAAAGGTTATTCTATAACCCATATCATCTAGCAACACTACATTTAAACAATAGTATGTGGAATATTATTTACAAACTATGAAGCTGATTGTGTTCAAAATGTTTTTTTATAAATCCTAAAACAAGTTAAAATATTTTATGTAATTTAGTTAAGCCTCTAATATTCAGATCATTTAAGCCCCTTGTAACTAAAATTTATAGAGTATGGCTTGGAAAAAATGTGATAATTGCCAAGGGATGGGAACTACATATGACTGGGGTACGAATGAAACGAAAAGTTGTTTCTCCTGTGGAAATACTGGTAAAATATGGGTGTCAGACCCTATTCCCGCTTACAAATCAAATATATCTACAACTAGATCTACAAAATCCCGAAATACTAGAACTATTGATGTTCCTGATCCCGAACCAAGACCACAAATACAAATGATAGTTGCTATAGCCATTTTTTGTATTTGCGGGTATTTCAGCTTTTTACACGCCGGTGATAAAATATATTTCGCTCTAGGAGCCAGCTTAATAATTGCGTGGATCGCTTACAAATATTACAAAGCTGTATTACTAATGTTTGTGATAGCCGCAATAATTTGGTTTGTAACTATCTATAATAATTAAGATGATGATGAAAAAGTTACCCAATGTGTTTTACGCTGAAGCCTTTGTTCCGGCAGCTTGGTCTGCAGATTATTCCTATGCTGCTGAAATAAGAACTAACCTTCAATTTTATCTATATAGCCCTGAAATTCGTAGAAGATTAGTTTCTTTAAAACGAAACGGAATCGAGAAGCCAATAATCAAGTTGACTATGAAAAAAGCCAGATTTCTATTGTGGAATCGCTACTATGCCTACGATGAAAATTCAATACGTGTTGGGCGTTTTAGTGATCCGGCTGGGGGAGGTCCAGATGGAAACTTTTACGAAGACGTAAATGTGGCTTATAGTTAGTTGTTAGAAAGATATTGAGAATTGTTGTTGATTTGTTGAAAATCGTCTTCATCCCTAATAGGTAAAGAAATCGCGAATCAACAAAAGCATCAACTTTTAATACAAATGAAAGTTGATGCTTTTGTTGACGCGTTGTATCATCATATAACTAGCATTGTAGAATAAATTCAACTTTTCAACAAAGAATTGATGTGTTCCTTTTGAAAGGTTATAAACCTTCCTTTTCTAGCTTCTTGAGATTTTACCCAAGGCTGAGAAGGTGATACTGAAGGTTGCTTAAAATAATAGGTATAACTACTATTTTTAGAAACAAGCCCCCAGTTAAACTCTACTACATTTTTAAGATCGCTTCTAGTTACTCTTAAATTATCTTCTTTCAATTCTGATAGTAAATCACCATACGTTAGCTTAAGTTCCTCCACCTCAAAATCCTCAAATTTATCATTAAGCAAGATTATAAGTTCTTTCTCTAAGAGCTTTCTAGACCCATTGATCAATTTATCTAAGGCTTCCGTCCATACTTGAGATGAAGAAAACCACATTCTGCTTGATTTCTGTGTTTCTATTTTTCTTGTATTGATGAAAGAAACAAAATCATCTAGTTCCTTTTGCAAATCTTGAATAAAATTAGGGTTTGATTTATCCAATACAGGAATTTTTCGCACCCAGTATCTTACTTCGCCTTTATCTGTAACAACAAAATCTGTTTCGTGATTAGAGCATAGAACTAATTTTCCAAAAAAATGAGACTCTACTTTGTCATTACCTTTAGATTCAGTTTTAAATGATACCGTCGTGGATAGGTATTTAATTTTATCTGAATCCTCTCGCTTATTAAACATCACCTCTTCAATCCCAATTAATAATTTTTCAGACCAATCAGAATTAAACTTACTTCTTAAATCTTCCACTTTGTTAATCGTCATATTTTCCTGAAACACTAATTTTAACCAGTTCAGAAAAGTTGTTTTGCCGGTCTCTCGTTCTGAACTTACTAAACACAAAATCGGTAAAACCTGAGTTGGGTATCTCCAAAGAATGGTTAGATAATCAAGGCCTAGAATTAGTTGATTACCGAAAATATGCTTAAGAAATATTAAAGTATTTGGTATCTGATCCTTTTTAATATCTACCTTTATTCGATGGCTTAAAGCTTTGTATTTGTTATAAAAACCTCCTACTTCCTCCTTAAAATCAGTATGCGAAGGTATATTAATAAAACCTTCATATTTTTTTACAGACTTTAGAAATTCTCTATCGTGATCATCTATTATGGTCTGTTTGCTCCAAGGAATTACTGTTGTATTTAGCTCTTCATTTAGATCTGGCTTTAAAACCACTTTATAATAATCCGTTCCAATTCTTAGATACTTCATTCCGTTAGTTTAAAGTTTATAAAGCCCACCTTTGATAAGTCTAACTTATCTTTAAACTGTACTTGAATAACGACTCCGGTAAGACTGGTATCTGTTTTATAAAGTTCGTTTATCGTTTGTTCAAAATTTACGTTACTGATGCTTGGTTTTTTACGTAACGTTTCTTTTAATCCATCTACTACTTGAGCCATATGATCAATTGAGCTCAAAATCCGCTTTGAAGGATTTTCCAACTCAATACATCTGTTAAGTTCATACTCCAGTTGATCAAGGTATTTTTCAAATAATGGGTAAACTGTTGTATAATGTCTCATCTTCTATATTTTAAAGATTTGACTTCCTTGATTGATTCTTCAAACCGTTCACGATTGATAATGATTCTATTACCAATGCGGTCTGCCTTAATCAAGCCTTTTTTAATGTAATTCCTAATGGTTAGCTCTGAAACCTTAATAAGCTGAGCCGCTTCTTTAACAGAAAGGTTAGTAGACTGTTTTTCTGCCTTTGACTTTTGTTGGTAATACTGATCTAATGATTGTACTACAGAGGTCTTTACTAATGCTTCCAGATCCTCCTGATTTGTTACTATAATTTTCATATAGCAAGTTTATAGGAGGGCCAAATGAATACAATTTGAATCTATAAATTAATTTTACATCTGATAATCAATATCTTACTTAAAATAAGAGCGGTTGAAATATCGAAATTTTGAATTTGATTTGAATTCTAAATAATGAAAAGAGCAATTTTATACTAACTAATAAAAAGATTGTCTATTTTTTCTTTCATTTTAGGTTGATCATTTGCTGATTTATAATCTCTAATATGTCTTTTAAATTGAGAAGTATTAAGTTGTTTATTCTTATTAATCTCAATTGACACATTGTTTTCAAGCCAATCCTCGAATTTTAAATGTTTATATTCATATATCGTTTCTAAACTTGAGATAAAATAACCAAGATCATCCCTTGAAAATTTGCTATCTGTTAGACTGAAAATTATTACTCTTTCAGAATTGTTAGTTTGAATGGAATAGCAAAAATCACCGAATGTACTTTTATAGACATTATTACTATACAAAAAATCATAAACTTTTTTAAAAAATGGTAGCCTGTCTCCGAAAACATAGTCTTTGAACAAGCCTGCTTCAAAGAAAACGTATTTACTTTGGTAAAATTCTAAATTAGATTCAGCTAATACTTTGGCAATTTGGTTTTTCTCAATTTGGTCTTTTAAAGATGATATTTCCTCTTGCTGCCGTTTGATTTTATTCTGAAGATTTATTAAGTCAGGAGCTTTATTATTTTTCAACTTTTCGTACTCACTTCGTAGAACTACGTGTTTCATTAATTCCTGATAAAATCCTTGCTCAATGAGTACTTCTTTAAACTGATCTTCTGTTAAACCATCCATTTTAATTCCAAGTATTTTGCATAGCTCGTTCTCGGCTGCTTTGGGTTAGCTTGATGTATTTTTTAAAACTACTATAACTTTTATGACCGGTTATACTCATAACTATTTCGGGCCGCATACCTTTGTCTAAAGAAACAGTTATGAAGGTTCTTCTGGCGGTATGTGTACTTATACGCTTATACATAGGCATCTTTTCTTCTATACGCTCATTACCGCGGTAAGTGGTTTTTATAGTGTCCTTATTGAAACCTGCCAATTCACAAGCATCCTTGATATACTCTCTAAATTTCTGGGAGCTTATCTTTGGTAAGCTGTAATCATATTTTTCCAAAATAGCTTTGGAGTATTTATTTAGAGGAATTCCCAAGTTATTTTTTTGCTTTTGTGAATTACGGTAAATATGATTGTTTCGAATATTATCGCCTGTAATTTTAGAAAAGTCTGAGTAGCGCATACCAGTAGCACAACCAAAAACAAATACGTCACGTACCCGCTCTAAACTTGGTTTTTTTGATAAATCAAATTCAAATAATTGATTAAGTTCCTCTATACTTAAGGCTATTTCATCTGTCTCGCTTTTAGGCTTTTCAAAACTTTTAAAGGTATAATTATGATGGAGGCCTTTGCCTCCAGCCCAGTTCATAAATGTTTGAATAAACCCAATATTTCTACCCAAAGTATTATCCTTATGTTTTAAAGTTTTTCTGCTATACTTTATAAAGGCAATATAGAAATCTTCATTAATTGATGAGAACGTTAGCTTGTATTTAGTTACTTTCTCAAATTCCTCTAAAACCTCTTTAATGTTTTTATAACGCTGTATAGTACCGCCCGCAATTTTACCCAGATCAACTTTTTCTTTCACAAAATCATCAAATACAGGAAAAAATGAGTTTGGAGCAAGCGTATTCTTTTTAAACTCATAATTGAGTTCTTTCTTTACAGCGGCAAGACTTACTGCATCACCTTGCATTTCTAACCGCCCACATATCATCTGAAATGTTTCTGAATAACGAGAAAGCTGAGTAATTATAGAGTTGATTTGAACCGCTATATTGCTTCGACCAGGCATACGGTTAGGAAATTTACTCTCACTATCCCAATATTTAGGATGAATAGATTCACCGGTAGAATATTTCAAATACTTTCCTTCATTTTTGAAGTAAGCTCTAAGATATATTAATGTAGGCCGATTATTATTAGGCTCTTTTAAATTGAAGGTGCAACTATAGCTCATAAATAAAAGGGGCATAAAAAGGGGCATATTTTTGTTATAACCCCTATGATTTTACATATAAAAGTAAATATATAAAATAATTTATAACAAGGCTTAAGCCTACTATTTATAGTTCTTCACATCAAAATAATAGTAAAAAGTTCGAATCCCTCTTTCTCCGCAAAAGAAACCCATCGCTTTTTAGCGATGGGTTTTTTCTTTATTGAAATGACTAAGCATTTTCCTTGAACATCATAAAAATAAATAAGATAATTCAAAAAAATTAAATAGACCCTTTTCCATTTTGCACTCCATTCTGGAGTTTTAAAAAATTATTTAGGCTGCTATATCATTCAACTTTTTATTGTCATATAAGCACAGACCTCTTTTAAAGTATATCGGCAAAGATGATAACGTAAAGTAATGTTAAAGATCTCTCACCGCTTTATTAATTATACAAGTCAACATATTCGTAGTTAT
>CAXBEL010000122.1:0-13720 GCA_963974735.1 uncultured Flavobacteriaceae bacterium
AACACAATATGGTAAAGAGATCCAACCTGAGCAGAACGAAGCTTTACCTTATTACTTAGAAAACTCTCAATGGATATTAATAGAGCCGCGAAGTGATCTTAGTGGTCCCAGAGGAGCAGGGGCAGTAGTCTCTACTCCCTCTGATCTCACCGTATTTTATACTGCTCTATTTTCAGGGGAACTTGTTTCTGATGAGTCTTTAAAGAAAATGACAGATATTTCAACTGGGATGGGAATGGGCTTAGGTGGTGGGGCTTTTAGTAATAAAAATGGTTTTGGTCACGACGGAGGTATTGATGGATTTCAATCCTTTGCCCTTTATATGCCCACTGAAAATGTTTCTATTGCATACTGTTCCAATGCGGTAAATTTGTCTTTTTACTATATTTTGAAAAGTGCTGTAGGAATATATTTTGGTGAAGATTATGATTTTCCGGAATTTGAACCTTCAAAGCCTTTGCTCAGTCTAACCTCGAGCCAATTAGATGCATATTTGGGTACATATAGCAGTTCTGATTTCCCTTTAAAGATTACAATCACTAAGGAAGATAATCAATTGTTTGCACGTGCTACAGGCCAGGGAGCTTTTCCGGTTGATGCCGTTGAAAAAGATACCTTTAAGTCTTTTAAAGAAATGATAAACTTAACATTTGATCCAGAAAAAGAAACTTTGCTTTTAGATCAATTAGGGTATCCTAATCATAAATTAAGTAAAGAGTAGTAGTCGCCTCTAGAAATCTACAACAGTAAAGCTAAATTCTAAATCTATATCGACTTTTGCAGTAGTTCCGTTATCGCTATCACCTATGTTGACATTAAAACCAGTTGTAGTTCTATTATAATAAGTAATGCCGGGATCATCATAAGTATTTCCACCGCAATTTCCACCGCAATCTATATTAGTTAGATTAACTATATAGTTTGAAGTTGGTCTAGCGGTATCAAAGGTTATTTGATAGTCTCCTATATCTACTCGAGTTACGGTTGCGCCAGAAATTTTAATAGCGGTACCGTTTGCCTGTACTAAACCTGCTGCTACAATTTGGGGTCCCATAGCTATAGGAGTATTGGTCAAGTTGCCATTAGCATCACTATAAACTGCCCCTGCGGTTAGATATCTAACTCTAGCAGTCCCATTTACATCTAGTTTTGCTGTGGGATTGGGATCTCCAATGCCCACATTCCCAGTGCTTCTAACAATAATACGCTGCTGTTGATTTGTAGATCCTGTAGGTGTTGTATTTATAACAAATTTTGACGGAGTGCTACCGGCAGTCGCTGTTCCATCCATATAAAAACGGAAACCCCCCGTTTCTCGAATTCCATTACCATCGTGGGTTTTTACAATAAAAGAACCTATTTCACCATCGGTAGCTAAAACATCTGGAGCTTCAAGTGTTCCTCCTGTGTTGTATAATATGAAATTAGGCGGATTAGTATTTGCACTTGTAATCTGAAAATCATTATCTCCAGGTCCTTTAAATTCAAAACGTTCAACAGGATCTTCTGTACCAAAGCCTACACGGCCATCATCTGTTATAACTACATCTGTACCACTTAACTTTGCTTGACTGGCATAAATAAGAGGATCTCCTGATGCGTTGGTTCCATCTTTCCATTCTTCTGCACCTATGGGAATCCATTTGTCTTGTGGTGTGTCCCAATAATGGAAACCTATACTATAGGTGCCAGATGGTATGGTTAAAAAAACCATCATTCCATTTTGGTCTGGTCCTGGATTCACAGCGGGGAAATCATTGAGTTTAGGAATTAAAATGCCATCGGTAGGTGAAGGGTTATCTGCATCAGATACCGCAATATCCAACGAAGATTTTGGAATTACAGTACCAATTCCGACTTGAGAAAAGGCTATACTAGGAAAAATAAGAAATAGGAATGTGTAGGAAAGTAGAGTTTTCTTTCGAGTCATAATATTGTGATTTGGGGAAATCTGAAGCAAAATTAGGAATAAATTTAGATTTTTTTAACAGAAACAATTTTTATGGACGACCGGGTGCTTTTAATCGATAAAAGGTGTTAAAATAAATCAAATAATAAAACTATTCTCTTTTTAAAAGAATTACTTCGGAATAGTATTAAGACAGTCGAATAATAATAAATGTAAAAAGCCCTCTCAATTGAGAGGGCTTTTTTAGTAAAAAGTTAAACGGCCCCGTCTAAATTTTCACCTTTTATTTTAAATATTATTAATTGCATTTATATGCTGAGAAAATAGCATTACTACTTTCTGAGGTATACCCATATAGCTAGATATCAGAGAATAAATTTTAAGAAATAAAGAGGAAGATCTTTTTCTAATTAATCTCGTAACCATTTGTAATTTGGGGGTAACCTAAATAATTTCAAAGAGCTTTATATAAATATCTGTTGTAATTATCTGGATCAAATATATTAATTAAACAAGTTAAAACTATCAATTTTAACATATTATGATAATTTTTTAATATTCGGTATAATCAAACGATTGATTTTCAAATTTAATTCAGAATTAATTATTCTTATAATAATCTTCAATTTTTTGTAACATAGTCTCTTTTTGAGATTGCTTTAACCAACTTGCTTTAAAGCTGTTTTTTGCCAATTCAGCAATTTGAGATTTTGTAAGATTAATCGCCTTTGCAACTTGATAATAGTTTTCATTCATATAACCCCCAAAATATGCTGGATCATCAGAATGAATAGTAACTAACAAGTCTTTCTCCATCATTTCAATTAAAGGATATTCTTCTAAATTTTTAATAACCTTGAGCTCCAAATTGGATAACGGGCAAAGTGTCAAAGGCATTTTGCTTTCCGCTAAACGTTTGACTAATTTATCATCATCCAGAGCACGATTACCATGATCTATTCTTACCACTTTAAGCAAATTAAGTGCCTCCCAGATATATTCTGAAGGGCCTTCTTCTCCAGCATGTGCTACGGTTAAAAAACCTTCTTCACGTGCTTTTTTAAAAACCCTTTCAAATTTAGAAGGAGGGTTTCCCAGTTCGGAAGAGTCGAGCCCAACTCCATCAATCCATTCTATATACGGTAAAGCTTGCTCTAGGGTTTTGAAAGCAGAAGATTCATCAAGATGCCTTAAAAAAGACATAATAAGTCTAAAACTTATACCCAACTTCTCTTCCCCTGCTTTTAAAGCGCGGTAAACTCCTTTAATGACGGTTTGAAATTCAACACCTCGATCAGTATGCGTTTGAGGATCAAAGAAAATCTCTACATGAAATACGTTCTGTTCATTAACTTTTTTGAGGTATGCCCACGTTAGATCATAAAAATCCTCTTCTTTTATAAGTACTTCTGCGCCGGCATAATAGATATCAAGAAATTCCTGAAGGTTATTAAAGCTGTATGCATTTTTAAGTTCTGCTACTGAGCTATAAGGTATTTCTTTGTTATTTCGGCGAGCAATCTCAAACATCATCTCGGGTTCAAACGTTCCTTCTATGTGTAGATGAAGTTCTGCTTTCGGTATTCCGTTAATGAATTTTTCTAGAGGGGACAATTCCATAATACTAGTAATCAGAATATATAGTTGGATACAAAAATGTAATATCTATATGTGAAACATTGTTCGCATATTCAGGAATGGCGGATAGTTTTTTCCAAGCTGGAGAATTTGAAAAGCTTTTCCAATGGTTTTCCCTACTTATAGAATCTTTAAAGGTTGTCATATACATTAAGTTCGGCATATTAGCACCAGAAAGTACTTCTCCATAAAAAACAGCATTAAAGCCCAGATCATCAAAAAGAGTAACCTCGCCACCTGCATTAAACATTTTTACTTTGTTTGTGTGATATGCTTCAGTAGGAGATTCATAGCTTCTCAATTCATAAACACGCTCTGTTCGATCACCATCTAAAACCGTGGGTCTAAGAACAGGCATGTCTGTAAATGCTTTTAAAATTATAGATTGAATGCGGTTATACGGTTTTTTATCAAAAGAAGCTTCTATGAACTCTTTACCTGCTGCAATATATTTTTCGTCCTTTGAAAGATCATTTTGAAGCTTTTCAAATTGGTCTAATGAAGAAAAAGGGATGAGTACAAAAATTTGCTTCAATGAATCAATTTCAGAATTTTCTTTAGGTTTAAAAACACCTATATTTTTAATATCCAACCTTTTTAGTGCAGGCATATAGGCATTTTCTAAATAATTATCTGCTTGCTTTACTTGATCTTCATTATCAAAAGAATAAACTTTTATCTGATAAAATTGCCTGTTTTTTTGTTGAGCATTTACAGAATGGGTTAAAACCATTGTTAGCAATGCAATAACTATGGTTCGTAGCAGATTTAGGTTTTTCATAATATTGGAAGTTCGGTACAAATAAAGATTTTTAATAAAATTTTTATAAATATAGCTAAGTAATTTAACTCTGATTGTTCAGATGAATTTTTAAAGAATAATTTTATGAGATATAAAAATCTTGAAATTTAACTTGTTATGAAAGCTATAATAATTTCCAAAGCTGGGGGTCCCGAAGTATTAAAAATAGAAGACGTTGAAAGTAAGGAGCCAGGCGATAATGAAATTGTAATAAAAGTAAAAGCTGCTGGTGTTAATCGCAGTGATATTTTAACACGCAAAAACCCGGATGCTTATGGATCTGGTTTGGATAAAGCAATAATACCAGGATTGGAAGTTGCTGGGGAGATTATTAAAACTGGTAGTAAAGTAGCGACGAGAAAAATAGGAGATAGGGTTTGTGCGCTAATACCGGCTGGTGGTTATGCAGAGTATGTTACCATCCATGAAAATCTAAGTTTACCCATACCTGGAGAACTAAATTATGTGGAAGCAGCTTCTTTGCCTGAAACTGTATTTACCGTCTGGTTTAATGTTTTTCAACAGGCCTATTTAAAGAAAGGAGAAAAACTTCTAATACACGGTGGTACTAGTGGGGTAGGAGCGATGGGACTGCAAATGGCTAAAGCAATGGGCATAAAAACTTATACAACTGTAGGCAGCGCAAAAAAAATCTCATTTTTAGAAGACAGGGAATTAGGTACAGTCATAAATTATAAAGAACAGAATTTTGAGGAGATTTTTAAAGATGAAAAAATTGATGTGATTTTAGATATGGTCGGAGGAGATTATACTCAGAAAAATCTTGAGATTTTGAATAACAAAGGCCGATTGGTTTATATAAATGGAATGAATGGTATAACGCCTAAAATTAATTTATGGACAATCATGAGCAAAAGATTAATACTTACAGGCAGTCTTTTAAAGCCTCAATCAATTGAAGTCAAATCAAAAATTGCCAAAGAAGTTGAAGAACAAATATGGCCGCTTCTTAGCTCAAAAGCCATTAAGCCTGTGGTTAATAAAACATTTCCCTTAGAAGAAGCAGGAAAGGCACATAGTTTAATGGAAAGCAGCGAACACATTGGTAAAATTGTTTTAACCATAGATAGCTAGAAATTTTGCGAATACCTATGAAAGAAAAAGAACTTCAACATTATGCGATTGATGGAACAAAAATTTCTATAAATGAGAAATGGTTACAGGACTTAATAAATCGGAAGATCGAGGTTGAGGGAATAAAAGGAAAAGGAGTCCTGTTTTCTGATCAAACCCTCAAAAAGTTTATAGAAGAAGAGTATAAACACGATAAGCACATTGTTTTAAAGGATGAAAAAAGAAGCTTGCGAAGTTATTCCAGTGGAGAACAGAAAAAAGTTCTTTTAGATTATTTACTATCTCAAAATCCCGATTTTCTGGTTGTAGACGATCCATTTGATTCTTTGGATATAGCTTCGGTAAAAATGATATCAGAAAGGCTAATTGATTTATCTAAGCGCATTCCCATAATTCAGTTGTTTAAGAGGAAGTCAGATATATTACCTTTTATCACCAAAATTCTCAATTTTGAAAATAATGAGTATAAGATTGAAGATTTAAAAGACTATTTACACCGAAAAGCAGAAATTCCTTCTCCATTAAATCAGCCTATCCCACCAGCTATTGAACATTATGAACATATTCCAGATGTACTTATAGAACTAAAAAATGTGTCGGTAATTTATGACAGACCTGTGCTTAAAGACATTAACTGGAAAGTCAAAAAAGGGGAATTCTGGCAACTAATTGGACCTAATGGCTCGGGAAAAACAACCATACTTTCAATGGTATTTGGTAATAATACAAAAGGTTATGGAGAAGATTTATATCTTTTTGGCAGTAAAAAGGGCAGTGGAGAAAGCGTTTGGGACATAAAACAAAAAATAGGATATTTTTCTCCCTCACTAACTGAACTTTTTAAGGGTTCACATAGCGTAGAGGAAATGATTATATCGGGACTTTTAGATAGCGTGGGGCTCTATCAAAAACCAAGAAACAAGCACAAAATTTTGGCAGATAAATGGCTCAAAGTTATAGGGCTTGATTCTAATAAAAATATAAGATTTCTAAGGTTATCCCCGGTTGAGAGACGATTGATATTGATAGCGAGGGCTATGATAAAGCATCCTCCTTTATTGATTTTAGATGAACCAACAACATCGCTGGATGATGAAGGATCCCAATTGGTAGTTCAACTTATTAATAAAATAGCAGAAGAAAGTTCTACGGCTATACTCTATGTATCGCATCGTAAGGAAGAGCAGTTGAATCCTCAATTTATTTATGAACTTACCCCAACAGAAAACGGTTCTAAGGGACAACAAATAAAATAAAAAAGCCCACTTAGTAAGTGGGCTTTTTATTAGATAAGCATTGCTCTTCAGTCGTGCTCCACAAGATCACTCTGATTTCTAAAAACCAATTCATCATCAAAAGCATCAAGAAGAATTATACTGTCTGTAGAAATTTTTCCGCTTAGGATTTCTTTAGACAATTTGTTTAAGACCTCACGTTGAATTGTACGTTTAACCGGTCTGGCACCAAATTCTGGCTGGAAACCTTTTTCTGCTAAGAAAGAAATTGCTTCATCAGTCGCATCCAAGGTAATACCTTGTTTGGTCAACATTTTTGTCAATCCTTTTAACTGAAGTCTTACCACTTGTTTAATATCCTTGCGGGTAAGTGGAGTAAACATTACAATATCATCAATTCGGTTTATAAATTCTGGTCTGATGGTCTGTTTTAATAAACCGAGTACTTCTACTTTCGCACCTTCCATTGCTGTATCTACATCTTTAATGGCTTCAAACTTTTCCTGAATAATATGACTACCCATATTAGAGGTCATAATTATTATGGTATTTTTAAAGTCGGCTAGACGCC
The DNA here is from genome assembly GCA_963974735.1 of uncultured Flavobacteriaceae bacterium. GTDB lineage: Bacteria > Bacteroidota > Bacteroidia > Flavobacteriales > Flavobacteriaceae > Leeuwenhoekiella. The sequence goes on from CAXBEL010000122.1 coordinate 7,251, forward strand.
CCTTGTTATCAGTAAGACGACCTTCATCAAGAACCTGCAGTAAAATGTTGAATGTGTCTGGATGTGCTTTTTCTATTTCATCTAATAGAACAACAGAATAAGGTTTACGTCTAACGGCTTCAGTCAATTGTCCTCCCTCATCATAACCTACATATCCTGGAGGTGCACCTACTAATCTACTTACAGAATGCCGTTCTTGATATTCGCTCATATCAATACGGGTTATATTGTTTTCATCATCAAAAAGATATTCTGCAAGTGCCTTGGCAAGTTCGGTTTTACCAATACCCGTTGTACCTAGAAATAAGAAAGAACCTATAGGTTTTTTCTGATCCTGCAATCCCGCTCTGCTGCGACGCACGGCGTCACTCACAGCAGTAATAGCTTCATCTTGACCTATTACACGCTTATGTAGTTCATCTTCTAACAGTAGAAGTTTCTCACGCTCGCTCTGCAGCATTTTAGATACAGGAATTCCGGTCCATTTAGCAACTACTTCAGCTATATCATCGTCAGTAACCTCTTCTTTTATTAAAGAATTATCCTGTTGATCTGCTAATTTTTCCTGGAACTTTTCCAGTTCCTCCTGTGCTACTTTAATTTTACCGTAGCGCAGTTCTGCAACTCTACCATAATTACCTTCACGTTCGGCACGCTCTGCTTCAAGCTTATAGTTTTCAATATCTGATTTTGCATTTTGAATATTGTCAACTACTTCTTTTTCACTTTTCCACTTCGCGTTCAATTCATTGCGTTCTTCCTTGATGTTTGCTAATTCAGAACGTAACGCATTTAACTTGGCATCGTCTTTTTCCCTTTTTATAGCTTCTATTTCGATCTCAAGCTGCATAATCTTACGATCCAGAACATCCAGTTCTTCTGGTTTGGAATTTATTTCCATTCGAAGTTTAGATGCAGCTTCATCCATAAGGTCGATAGCCTTATCTGGCAAAAATCTATTTGTTATATAGCGTTGTGAAAGCTCCACCGCAGCAATAATTGCATTGTCTTTAATGCGTACTTTGTGATGCGTTTCATACTTTTCTTTAATACCTCTAAGTATTGAAATTGCACTCTCAGTATCTGGCTCATTCACCATAACTTTTTGAAAGCGTCGCTCCAGCGCTTTATCTTTTTCAAAATACTTTTGGTATTCATCTAAAGTTGTTGCACCTATCGCACGCAATTCTCCACGAGCCAATGCCGGCTTTAAAATATTTGCCGCATCCATTGCTCCCTGGCCGCCTCCGGCACCTACAAGAGTATGTATTTCATCAATAAAGAGTACGATATCACCCTCGCTGGTGGTCACTTCTTTAATTACCGCCTTAAGCCTTTCTTCAAATTCACCTTTAAATTTGGCACCTGCAATTAGGGCTCCCATATCTAAAGCAAATATTTGTTTCTCCTGAAGGTTTTCGGGTACATCACCATCTATAATTCGGTGAGCCAATCCTTCTGCTATAGCTGTTTTACCTGTACCAGGTTCACCTACCAGAATGGGATTATTTTTAGTACGTCTTGATAAAATCTGAAGTATTCTTCTTATTTCTTCATCACGTCCTATAACCGGATCCAATTTGCCATCTTTAGCAAGTTGGTTTAGGTTTTTAGCATATTTGTTTAATGAATTATAGGTTTCTTCGGCACTTTGAGAAGTGACTCGATCACCTTTACGCAACTCTGTGATAGCTGCCCTTAGATCTTTTTCTGTGACACCTTGATCTTTTAATATTTGAGCTATTTTACTTGAAGATTTAAATATTGCCAGAAGTAAATGCTCGATTGAAACGTATTCATCGTTCATCTTTTTAGCAATAATCCCAGCTTCTGTTACCGTTTTCCCAGCTTCTCGAGATAACATTATATCCCCACCGCTTACCTTAGGAAAACTTTCTAAAGTACGATCCAGAATCTGACTTAATAAATCCAAGTTAACATTCAATTTCTGTAAAAGAAATGGTGTAACATTCTCATCAGTCTCAAGAATGGCTTTAAAGATGTGCTCATTCTCAATCTGCTGATGGCCCAAACTTTGAGCAAGCTGTTGTGCCTGCTGTATGGACTCCTGTGATTTTATAGTAAAATTATTAAAGTTCATTGTTTAAGTTTTTCGATTAACATTAGCAATTCGTGTACCAGTAGAAATGCGAGACAAAATGACTGTAATATTGTGAGAAATAACTGACTTTTTGTCTTTCAATTGCCTTAATTTTGCAGAAAAAGAATATGTAACTATTTCTTAATTAAATTTAGCAAAGGTTTAGCAGATGATCTGTTAACAGTTGAATAATTACTTTTAAATTAATAGTAAAAATAAAATATGGGTTTTTTAGATCGTTTTAAAAGTCAGCGTGATATAGTAAAAGAAGAAATTAAAGAAGTGCCCTGGGTGCAATTGGAAAGAATGGAGCAGATAGAAGAGCTTATAGAAATTTCAAAGGCTGTACCCGTTCTCATTTTTAAACACAGTACATCTTGTGGTATAAGTAGAATGGTGCTTAAAGAATTTGAAACGGATTATGATATAGAAGAGAAACAACTAGAACCGTTTTTTCTTGATTTAAAAAGATATCGTGATATAAGTCAGGCAATTGCAAATCAATTTGAGGTAACACACGAGAGTCCACAGGTTTTACTTATTAAAAATGGTAATTCTGTTTATAATTCTTCTCATGGCGCAATCTCATTAGAAGCCATTAAGAAAAAGATATAAAAATTAATTTTTTGTTCCAAAAAAGTAAACCCGGAATCGTATGATTCCGGGTTTACGTTATAACCTATTAACCCTTTTTTAAATAGGCTATAATTATTGTTGAAGGCTAATTCAAATAATTTATAACCTGAAGTTTTTATTAGTTGGAAATTGGTTACTTTATTATATAGACGTTGTAATTTTCAAATTGTTGCATAATTCATGTATTTTTAACATTTATATAACATTCTGATTTTTAGAATATTCCTCCTCCAGACTTTTCATTAGCATCGCGCTGCTTTCTTTTTTTAGCTCTAAAATTACTATCTCCAAATCTGTAATTAAGTCCTACGAAAACGGTATTACTTTCCCAATTAAATTGTCCAATTTGAGAATATGGATATTTACCGGAGAAGCGGGCGCGCATAGTATTAAAAACATCATTATAGTTTATACTAAATGTGCCTTTGCCATCCCATAGAGAATAGCGGGCTCCCAGATTTACAAAGTACATAGGTTTTGATTTGAATTGTAATCCTTCTGCGCGACCTCTATAGAAGCCAAATGCTGAAAGAGTAAGTTTTTTGGTCACCGTAAAATTATTCATCACTCTTGCATTGTATGCAGTATTATCGATCTCACGTGTCACCATAATTATATCTGCTGTAGTGGGGTTTTCTACAGATGGATCAAGAGTTTCGGTGAGGCCTTTTTGAGTTTGATTATAAAGATCAAAACTGGCATTTAGACTCCACCAGTCAAAGGGCTTGTAATTGGCTGATAGCTCAAACCCGTAAGCAGACGTATTTTCAAAATTGTCAAAGGTCAGGATCACGCGATCCAGATTAAACCGATCCACAAAAATGGCCTGGTTAATCTCATCTTCTATCATTCTGTAGAAAACTCCTGCAGTTATACTTCCTTTTTCCATATTACGCGTGTAATTGGTTTCCAGCGAGTTAGTAAATTGCGGTTGTAGATTTACGTTTCCATAATTTGTGATCAACGGAGTGCTCCATTGGCGTATTGGGTTAACCTGACCTACACCAGGGCGGTCTACCCGCCGACTATAACTAAGCTGGTATTGATTTTTTTCACTTGGGTTGTACGTTAAAAATGCAGAAGGATATACCTGCGTATAGTTATTTGTAAATGCCCGTATACTATTTGTGTCTGCTTCAACATTTACACGTTCCAGACGAGCACCTATGCTATAGGACCATTTTTCATAGTTTTTCCCATAGGTGACATATGCAGAATAAATATCCCGTTTATAATCAAATGCTGTATTGGGTGTAGGTACTAAATTACCACTGCCATTAAAGGATTGGCCGGTACTGGAATATCCAATATCCGTATTAAAAAGAATGGCTTGTGTACCTACTTCTAATTTTTCACTTTCTGAAAGGGGATTCACATAATCCAGATTTATCGTACTGCGCTTGCGATCTGTATCTACAAAATCTTGATAATTAGAAAGTGGAGTTGCTCCTTCAAAAAGAAAATCAGAATCTTCATCTCCATCATAAATATTATGATCTACTTCAAGTTCTATAGAATGCCCCTCTTTTTCAAATTCTAATTTATAATCAAAATTATATTGTTCAGAAGAATTTGAATTTTCACCACTAAAGAGTTGGGCAAGATTACGAGCAGTCTCGTCAGGATAAAGTATGGTTACATCCCCATCATTTTCTCCATTATACCTGTTCTGACTCGTGAAAACCGAAATCGTATTTTTATCATTTAAATAAAAGTCAACACCCGCTTTTAATAGATGAGATTTATCATCATCCAGAAAGTCAAAGTATTGTGTTGAGTTGTCATCTGGTCTATAGATGTTTCCGTAGTTGCTGTTTACCGAAAAATTGTTACTGTAATTGCCGTAAAAATTGAATTTTCCATTTCTGTAATTTAGGTTTAGTCCGCTATTGAATTTGGGATTTTTCTCGTAGGATAAGCCAACATTTACATCTCCATTAAAACCAATATTTACATTTTTATGTAAAACGATGTTTATTATCCCACTCATTCCTTCAGGATTGTATTTGGCTGAAGGATTTGTAATCAGTTCAATTTTCTTAATAGAAGTAGAAGGTATTTGTTTGAGCAGTTGAGCAGTGGGTATATTAGAAAGTTTTCCATCTACCATAACACGTACATTACTGTTTCCCCTTAAAGTTAACGCTCCAGACTGCTGATCTACGCTTAGCGATGGGATGTTGTTCATAATATCAGAAGCAGTGGCACCTGCAGTGGTAAGATCTTTACCTACATTAATGACCTTTCTATCTATTTGTTGCTCAATTGTTGTGCGCTCTGCGATAATATTTATTTCGTCGAGTTCTGAAGCGACGGGTACTAAATTCACAACTCCCAGATCCCAATTTCTATTTTGACGATCAATTAAAATAGAACGGTTAAATGATTCATAACCAATAAACTGAATTTTAAAAGTGTAAGTCCCTTCGGGAATTTTTTCAACGTTAAAACTACCATCATCATTGGTAATACCCCCAGTAATAATTTTATCTTCATTTGTACTGATAACAATTGAAGCATAGGGTATGGGTTCATTTAAAGTACTATCCATCACAACCCCTTTTACAGATCCTGTTATGACTTCAGTAGGTTTAGGTTGGGCCTGTGCAGTAGCCGTCGCAAATAAAATTAATAGGCTTAAAAGCCCGATGATTGATTTCATAATAGTTCGATTTTTGATTGATAATTGCATTAAATAATACTTTGTATTACCTAATACACTTGTAAAAAAATATACTTTGATTAAGAGTATATATAAGAGACGACTCAATTTTAAAATCGTTACAAAATTTTTTATATTTTTAAAAAAGAAAACCCAAAGCTTGCCGGCTTTGGGTTCTCAGTCTTGAGTATCCCTAATTAACACTAACCATCAAAACGAATTATGGAGTACTCAAAACGGGAAATTAATCTCTTATACTATAGACGTGGGAAAATGTAGATTGTTACATTGCCCACTACATTTAACTTTGTTTTATGACAGCAAAAAAAACCTTGGTTTTGGGGGCTTCTTTAAATCCTCAGCGATACTCTTATTTGGCAATTAACAGCCTTGTTTCACATAGTCAGCCCGTGGTCGCCATAGGCTTAAAAGAAGGGACATTAAATGGGGTACAGATTGATACTGGTATGCCCAACTATGAAAATATAGATACGGTAACATTGTATCTTAATCCCAGAAGGCAACAGGAGTATTATGACTATATAATTTCTCTAAATCCCAAACGTGTGATTTTTAATCCAGGGACAGAGAACCCTGAATTTTATCAACTTTTACGGGATAAAAATATTGATGTGAAACCAGCTTGTACTTTAATCATGCTTAATTCTAATCAATACTAAACCTAAGAAAGTTAATGCTCCGTTGAGAATAAGAATGAAAAATCCAAATTCAAAATTGAGCCATTTAGCACATGCGAAGCTAATTATGTAGGATAAAATAGGCGAGAGAATAGCTATTATGGGTACAAGTTTATCTTTTACCTTCCATTTACTAAAGAGACCGAAGGAATATAGACCTAATAAAGGGCCATAAGTATAACCCGCAAAAACGAACAATTTGGCAATCACGCTTTCGTCAGCAATAACATATTTAAAAATAATGATGACCAGGATTAAAACTACCGAGGTCAATTTATGAATACGCTTACGTATTTTTATCTGTTTTTGTTGATCATACTTCTTTTCAATCTCAAGAATATCAATACTAAAAGAAGTAGTCAAAGAAGTCAGT
>CAXBEL010000123.1:0-13703 GCA_963974735.1 uncultured Flavobacteriaceae bacterium
TCAAAAGGATAAGAAAGAATATATTCATCAAAAAGGTACCCCAGGATGGCGCAGTTCAGACACAGAAATGTTTCCAATTATTGGACCCACAAATGAAGCTGACTTTAACGTGAAAACTGCCAGGGGAACAGCTATTCAGGATCAACATGGTTTGTTACGGGAAATGGAATACACACAAATTTCGAAAACGGAATCCTCATCAATTTTTGAGAAAAAATATATTAAAAACACCCCAGTTCCTAATTCCAAATATCCTGAAAAATCCACAGAAGAAAATTTATCGTGGCCTTATGATTTCACATTTAAAAAATCATTCAATCTAAATGATGACGGACTCGAAATTTCTTTTGAAATTACAGGAGAAGAAGGTATGCCGTTTATGCTTGGATACCATCCCGCTTTTAATATAATCACAAAAAGTCCAATGATTATTGCTCCTAACAAAGAGATATCTCTTGAAGAAATCTTAGCTGTAGGCAACAGGGCAATGCCTGTTTTAGATTGTAAAAAAATCACCCTAAAAGATCAAAAATCAATTACTATTGAAACTGAAGGCTTCGGGAATTTCATGTTGTGGACAGAAGTACAAAATATGGTGTGTATAGAACCAATCACTTTCTATCCATATGCAGTAGATCAAAATAAATTACATACCGGATTTCAGCATCTACAAACTGAAGAAAAAAAGTTTGTAGTTAAAATCTCGGTAGCAGAATAGCAAGCCAAATCAAGAAGACTGATTTAAATAAAAATAAGTAAATTGTTTAAGCCTAGGCAATTCAACAACCAACCAAGCGTAATATGAAAAAATTCTTTTTACTATTAAGTATTGTTCTAATATCAGCTCAATCTGCATTTGCACAAGACGGGAAAGTCTACGATGATTTATCCATGACTAGCCAAATCCTTAAAAGTGAACGAAAATTTTCTATATATCTTCCTCCAGATTATGAGACTTCAGAGCGTAGCTATCCTGTTCTTTATCTTCTACACGGTGCTGGAGATGATCAAACGGGTTGGGTTCAATTTGGAGAAGTTTTACATATCGCAGATCAATCTGTTAAAGAAGGCAACTCTACGCCAATGATTATTGTTATGCCAGATGCAGATACAGGTCTTCGTGGTTATTTTAATGATATCAATGAAGAATGGAGATATGAAGATTTCTTTTTTGAAGAATTTATGCCATATATAGAAAAAACATATCGCATTAAAGGTGAAAAGCGCTACAGAGCAGTTGCTGGCCTCTCCATGGGAGGAGGTGGATCTTTTATGTATGCACTACATCATCCAGAATTGTTTTCTTCTGCTTGTCCTTTAAGTGCTTATGTAGGACCTTTATCTGTTGACGAACTGAAAAAACGCATGAACCAGAATAATGAGAAATTCTCAAATTCTGATTTACAAAGCTATTTTGAACAACATAATGCCCTTTCTCTGATAGAGAAAACTTCTGCAGATGATCTAAAATCAATAAGATGGTTTATAGATTGCGGTGATGATGACTTTCTTTATGAAGGCAACAGTCTTGCACATATTGCATTGCGTAAAAAGGAAATCCCACATGAATATAGAGTTCGGGATGGAGCGCACAATTGGACCTATTGGCGTGCTTCTTTACCAGTCGTACTCAAGTTCGTTTCTGATGCTTTCCACCAATTTTAAAAGAAACCTATTTTACATCAACCCGTTTTCCATCTAAGAAGGTTTGATCCACTTTTAGATTGGGGATTTCATCTTCCTCAACGGTCATGATATCCTGATCCATTATTATAAAATCTGCAAACTTACCAGATTCTATGCTGCCTTTTTCATCTTCTTCAAAGTTGGAGTAGGCTGCCCAAATGGTCATTCCCCGCAATGTTTCCTCGCGACTTAAGGCGTCTTTCATTTGGTATCCATTTTCGGGATAATGCTCTAAATCTTTACGTGCTACAGCTGCATAAAAAGTATAAAAAGGATTAACCTGTTCTACTGGAAAATCGGTTCCTAAAGCAATAACTCCCGATTCATCCAGGAGTTTTTTATAAGCATAAGCCCCTTTAATTCGGCTTGGTCCTACCCTATCTTGAGCCCAATACATATCACTGGTTGCGTGCGTGGGTTGTACTGAAGGCAAAATATTTTCATCAAAATAATCAAAATCCTCAGCAGAGACGATCTGCGCATGTTCCACCTTCCAGCGGCGGTCAGATTTTCCTTCTAACGCCTCAGTATATGCTTTTAAAACTACGGTATTTGCAGAATCTCCTATAGCGTGTGTATTCATCTGATAATCCGTTTTGGCGATTCGCTCTGCAAGGCTATAAATTGAATCTACAGGAGTTACCATAGCGCCATAATGCCCTTTTCTATCACTGTATGGTTGACGCATTGCAGCTCCGCGTGAACCCAAAGCCCCATCCCCATAAACTTTAATAGAACGCACATCAAGCATATCTGTTTTTACAATTCCTTTATTTAAATAATAATTCAGATTGTCTGGTGTTGCACTTACCATCGCATAAACACGCATCTGTAGTTCTCCAGCTTGTTGTAAACTATCAATAAGCTCTATGGTTGATCTATCCAATCCTGCATCGTTCACAGTTGTAAGTCCATAATTAAAACAGTATTGCTCTGCTTCCTTCAACGCTTGTACAGATTGATCTACAGTTAATGCAGGAATAATCTCATTTATCAAATCCATAGGATTATCAATGAGTACGCCCGTTATTTGATTATTTTCCTTTACTATTTCACCGCCTTCTACGACAGTACTATTATCTATGCCTGCCAAGTCTAAAGATTGTTGATTTACCAAGAAAGCGTGACCATCTATACGTTGTAAAACAACTGGAATATTAGGGAATAGAGAATCTAATTTGTCTTTAGTTGGAAAGTTTTTGTCGTCCCAATCATTCTGGTCCCAACCTCTACCATATATAAATTCAGAAGATTTTTCGTCTTGAAATTTTTGCACACGCTCCAGCACTTCTGCATAACTTTTTGTACCAACAAGATCTACTGATTGTAAGCTCACACCAAATCTAAAAAAATGGCAATGCGCATCTATTAACCCGGGTAGAATAGTTTTACCAGAAGCGTTAATAGTTTTCTGTCCTGTGTACTTTGAATTTAGCTCATCAGTAGTGCCAACGGCTACAAACTTACCGTCCTTGATAGCAAAAGCCTGTGCCTTCGAAAAAGTAGAATCAACAGTATAAACATTTGCATTTGTAACCAGTAAATCAACTTTTATTTTCTGCTCATTCTGGCAACCAATAAGAGTTATAATTGCGAGTACCCCAAAAAGGATTTTCATCTTGTAAATTTTGAGCCAAAAATACAAAAGGCGCGCTTAGATACAATTTCTTATCTCTAATTTTAATTGTCTTAATTCAAACAATATAATCTATATGTAAAATTTAAAAATGACAAAAAAAATGCTTCAGCAATTATACTGAAGCATTTTCGTATTTTATTTCTGTAGCCAATCTATAGCTTTCTCCTTCGACTCAAAACCTTTACTTTGAATCTTTTTAGGCATCAATTCTGGAATACTGTCGGTAGCTTCACGCAACCATTTGGTTTTAGAAACTATCGCTAATTTATTGATATCATACTTAAAATAAGACTTTAAGTCCTCTTTTAGAGCTTCAGTTGTTGGCCACTCAAATTCGTCATAAACAGCAAGTAATTTTAATGAGCCAAACTCCTTTTGTTGTTTATCCATCAGAGGTTCTAATTTGTTATAATCCTCTTTTTTAAGTTTCCCTGTGATTTCAAATCCCAAGATTTCCTTTGGTGTTTCCAATGTTGTTATCATAGCTTTTGATTTTATATTAATGTTTTAAAGCTAAAATGCTTCAATTATATTATTCTTTTAACCAAGACAAGGCTTTTGCCTCTTTATCCTCTTTAAAGCCTTTCATTGTTATACCGGGAATCAACTTAGACTCTATATCAGCTACTTTTTTTATCCATTTTTTATCAGTGATGATGGCGTATTTATCTAAATTTCCGAAAACCGCGAAATCCAATTTCATCCCTTCAATAAAGGATTTAAAGTTTTCAAAGCCATCAAAGTTTTTGAAATAAGCAATTAGATTAATTTTACCTTCCCGGGTTTTGTCTTTAAGAATGGTGTACAAAGCGGTCATCCCTGCTTCGTCAATTTTCCCATCAATTGTAAATTTATAAATATTAGTACCCCTAATATTTTCAACATTCATTTTAGAAAGATAATGATCCTCAGAAAACTCTTTTTGTTCATCTTTCTTTAACCAGGCAATAGCATTATCACGTTCCCCCAGATCAAAATGTTTCATAGGTATTCCCGGGGTCACAAAGTTTCCTACTGGCAATATGGCATTGATCCAGTCCTTATCTGAAAGCACAGCATACTTACTTATATTGCTGATTGCTTTATATTTCATTTTCATTGTAGCACTAAAAGCCTTGAAATCTTCAAAACCGGGAAAATCATTAATTGTACCCAGAAGTTTGATTTGTTGGTTTTCCTGAGATTTTACAGCCAAAAGATCATAAAAATCCTTTACACTATTTTCATCAATGTCTCCTTTAATTGAAAATTCGTAGATGTCAGTTCCTTCAATTTTATCTATGGTTAACATAAGTAAATTTTTAATTTGACTTGTTAGTTCAAAACTAAAAGAACAAAATCCAAATAGCCGTTAAAGCCGTTGTAATTTTTTCCTAAAAAACCCGAATCAATTCTTCTTTGTGAAAGGATCAAACGAGAAACCTACATTAAAATATCCGGTAGCTCCTTGTTCATTTTTGTAGATAAAATCTTTATTAGGCTCCCCTTTTTCCGTCAGTCTCGAGCTTATAAAATTTGTCAAACCGCCTTTTGCTGTCAAAATAACATTATGCGTTAGCTTATGCTCATAGATCAATCCAGAATTCACCTCTAACTGGCTGTATTCAAAAACCTCTGGAAAATTAGGAGCATCTACATTTACATAAAAACCACTACTGCCAAAGGTACTTCCTATAGACAATCTCCCATTTGAACCAACTGGACGACGCAATAATAAACGTTGTGGAAGTATAAAATCAAGTTCCCATTGAGAATTTTTAAATTGATGGTTATAAGTAAAAGTTGGGAAGAAAGGAATCTGCGATGTTGGATCTATAAATACTACAGCACCCAGAGTTATCGTGGTTCTCGCTGTCCTTTTCATAATTAAAGAAGCACCCAAGAACCCTTTTACACGTTCCAGTCCTTCTTCATTACCATCTACTATTACACTCGCATTATAGATTACAGGTTTTTTAAACAATGCTGAAAAGTAAGTTGAACTTAGTGCTGCCGAAAAATTATGAAAGTCCACAATATTATCCTGCACATAAGAAACCTGCGACGATACATTTGCCAAATCATTAAATTCAAATTCGTTAAAAGTGTAATTGGCAGAACCAGTTAATGACCATTTTTGAGTTTTATAAATAGGAATATTAGCCGAAGCACTAAACGTCTTTTGATTCTTTATTTCTCCTGTCTGGAAATCTTCATCAAAAAGCTGCGAATCAAAATCCCTTGAAAAGGAATTACCATATTCAAAATTTAAAACCCGTGCTCTGGGAAATTCTGCTCTTATTTTCTTTTCTGCCTCTTCTTGAAATGTCTTTTCTGGTTCTTGAGCATTTACGATTATTGTTGTAAAAAAGGTAATTATAATTACTAGTATTCTTATCATTGGATTAGGGTTAGTTATCTTCTTTTTTATTTAAATCTTTATTTTTGTTCCTCGTCATCTTCTCCCTGAATGTTCTGTTTAGTAGCTGAATATCAGCCAGAATATAAATACACACAATTAATAAAATGAATACTAATACGCCTAGCGGAAAAAATATGATGTCAGGAATCAATTGTTTAGAGAATTAAAGGTTGGGTTATTGCTTTATGCAGTTTCAGATTTATTTTCTGTTGAGTCATCTACTTTATTGCGATTTGCCAATATTTTCAACTGATTTTTCTTAAGGACCAGTGTTCTATGAGGAAAGGGTATTTCTACACCTTCTTTATCAAAACGTTTTTTAATACTTTCATACAGATCGCACTTCATTACAAAAGCAGAAGGAAAATCCCAGGCCCAGGCCCAAGCTCTAATCATTACGGAAGAATCTCCCAGATTTATTACTCTAATTATTACCTGTGGTACATTATTTCGTATCTCAAGATTAGTACGATTGTCTATAAGGTTAGGATGTGCCTCACACTCTTCGCGCATAATTTTTGTCGCGAGATCAATATCACTGTCATATGAGATTCCTATTTCTATCCATTGGCAGCATTTACGCTCACCCAGATCATAATTGATGACCTTTTCCTTATTGATTATCGAATTGGGTATTACGATCATTTTATTCTCGTAATTACGAATCACGGTATGCCGTAGCGTTATATCTGTTACCGTACCTACCATTTCTTCAGATATCTTAACAACATCTCCTATTTTAAAAGGTTTGAAGGCTATAATAAATACACCACCCACAAGGTTTGCAAGTGCTTCTTGTGAAGCTACCCCGGCAACCACAGCTAAAACACCGGCACCACCCAGAGCTGTTTGTGCAACACCTCTAAGAGATGGGAAAGCAAGGATGGCTAAGAGGGCGCCTACGAAGTAAACCGCAAATACAGCTACATATCTTAAAAATTTATAACTGGTAGGGTCACCGCCTGTAGCATTTGCTCGTTTGATAGCTCTCGCAAATAAAGTTTGTACTATAGATGCAGCTATTATCGTAATTATAACTACAAATCCAAGATAGGCAACCAACTTCAAATTTTTAGTGGCTTCGGCATACATCTCTTTTTCTATGAATGCATAACTCAGTGCGCATAGGCCCAGAACAATCCAAAGGGTTTTAAAAACGCGTTGTATTACGTGAATCGTTTCCGGTTCTTCATTTGGGTATTTAAGTTTAGCTTTTTTCGCTAACCAATTGTGTACAAAATTTGTAGCGGCAGTTAGCAAAACTACTATACCAATTACAACCAATATCCAAATGATATTGCTTTTATAGGTTTGAAAAAAATCAATCATTTTTTTAGGGGTTTTGAATGATAAGGTTGCCAAAATGAAGATTTTGACAGAAGTCCTTTAACTTGCTAAAATGTGCTTCATTCAAATTAGAATCTACATTAAACCGAATCTCACCGTAGGGATTTAAATCAAAAATTGATTCTATAAACAGAGAGATTCTATCAAATTCACTCGTATTCAATGTATCATTGATGTTAATTGTGAGAGATTCATCTGATTTAATTTTGAAGGATACCATAATGTTGAGATCTATTTTTTTATATAACGCAGAGTTTAAAATAAATTCTACTTGTAATTCTAAATATTTTAATTGTTGTTTCTTGTTTGGTGAATTTCTACTTCTTTCAGTTTTTCAAAATCGGTGGGTATTTTTGCCTTTTTACGGGTAGTCTCACCTTTCCATATATCGATAACAACAAACATAATCGGTACAATAATTACAGTGAACAAAAGAGAACTTACCAATCCACCTATTAGTACCAAAGCCAAACCGTTTTTCCATTCAGAACCTGCTCCCGAAGCAAATGCAATAGGAACCATTGCAATTACCATCGCGATCGTAGTCATTAAAATAGGACGCAAACGGCTCATTCCTGCTTTTTCTACAGCTTCTCTACTATTAAGGCCTTGCTCCTTATATTGATTTGCGGCATCCACAATAAGAATCGCATTTTTAATCACCAGACCTACAAGCATAATAAGCCCTAAGAAGGTAAATACACCTAAACTCTCTTTAAATAATGCCAGAATTAAAAACGCGCCGATCAAAGCAGTTGGCACCGAAAACATTACTACTAGCGGATACGCGTATGATTCATAAAGCGCAACCATAATAAGATAAACCAGTATAATAGACATCAATAAAGCCAATCCTAAACTGGCAAAAGCTTCTGTTTGACTTTCAAGATCTCCACCCATTTCATAGGTTACACCATCTGGCATTTCCATTTGAGCAAGCGCTTCTTCTACTTCTGTAGAAACTGTACCTACAGCTCTTCCCGCAACTTGTGCACCTATAGAAACTGAAGACTTTTTGTTATTCCTTTCTAATTTTGTGGGACCGGTAGATTGCTCTACGTTTGCAAACTGTTGCATTTCAATAAGCTGTCCTTTTGTATTTAAAAAAGTAAGCTTCTTAATATCATTAATATCCTTACGGTCAAATTGATCCAACTGAACATTTATATCATACTCATTCTCCCCATCTCTAAATTTATACTGCGTATTACCGGCAAATGCATTTTGCATCGTATTACCTACCTCACTCATAGTAAGATTAAGTACTGCCATTTTATCGCGATCTACGGTAATAGCTATCTCAGGATTTCCACCTTGAACCGAAAGTTCTTCTTCTCGAGTACCGGGTACCTCATCTATGGTTGCCCTCATTTTCTCAGCGACTTCGATAAGTTCGTCTATATCGTTTCCAGTCAAGATAACCTGAATGGGCCCTGCTGTACTTCCGCCAACCATACCTACCGCAGCGGTTTTAAATTTCACTCCAGGAATGGTTTGCTCAAGATGTTCTTTTACCTGAATGGCAAAATCTTCTGAAGTCACCGTACGATCATCTGGACTGATCATTTTTGCATTTATCTGAGAAAGATTGGATGAATTCCCACCTGAACCTGATCCTGTTCCTACTGTAGTAAAAACTGAAGAAACAATTTCCTGACTCAATAAATATTCTTCTACCTGAAGAGTAGCTAGATTGGTTTCTTCAATGGTACTTTCTTTAGGCAATTCCAACTCTACAATAAATTCCCCATTATCCCCATTTTTCACGAATTCTGTTCCAATAAAGCCAAATACCAATAGACAAAAAGAACCTACAATCATTAAAAACAGAACTAAGGCAGTCCATCTTTTGTGCAATAATGTGAAGCTTAACGCATCTCTATAAAAGCGGTTTATACTTTCTAAAAACTCTTCAAACCAAATAAGGGGTTTATGTAACACTTTACTGGGTTTTAATTCCATCACACTTGAAAACCGAGAAGCCAATAAGGGTGTAAGTGTAAATGATACGACCAAACTCACCGCTGTCGCGAAAGCCACAACAATAGAGAACTGCTTTAATAAATCTGCAATTAAACCAGTGACAAAAGTAATAGGTAGGAAAACGGCGATTAACACCAATGTGATCGACATTACCGAAAGACCAATTTCCTTCCAACTCGCAATCGCGGCATCAAATCTGTTTTTACCGCGCTCCATATGACTGTGAATGTTTTCCAAAACCACAATACTGTCATCGACTAGAATTCCCACCACGAGTGAGAGCCCCAATAAGGTCATCAGGTTAAGGGTATAATCCAATACATTCATCAAAATAAAAGTAGTAATGATTGAAACCGGTATGGAAACCATAACAATCACCGCATCACGCCAGCTATGTAGAAAGAACAGCATTATTAACGCAACCAATCCCACAGCTAAACCTAAATCAAAAATTACGGAGTTGGCAGCTTCTAAAGTAAATATAGAGCTGTCCTGTGCCATGGCTATTTTCAGATTATTGTCCGCATTATCTGCTTCAATTTTAGCGATTGCAGCCTTTACATCATCTGCAACTTGTACTGTATTACCATCAGATTGCTTAGAAACGGTTAATCCAATACTGCTAATTCCATTAATACGAGAAATAGTACTTACTTCTTTTGTAGTGTCATAAACCTCTGCAATGTCCTTAATTTTTATTGTAGATCCATCTTCACTGCTATTAATAGTAAGGTTTTTAATGTCTTCTACATTCTGAAACTTACCAGACAAACGCACGATAACCTGCTGTGAATTATCTTTAATACTTCCTGTTGGGAAATCAAGATTTGCCGTGGCAATCGCTTGGCTCACTTGCAAAATACTAAGCCCGTATGTCTTAAGTTTATCACGGTCAACATTTATGCGTATTTCACGCTCATTACCACCTATCACCGTTACACGGGCAACACCATCTACACGCGAAAGTGTTTCCTTAATATCATTCTCAACAAGATCATTAAAATCTACAGGATCCATACTAGAAGAAACCCCGAGCCTCATTATGGGAAGCTCATCAAAAGAGAATTTCTCAACACTGGGTTGATCTACCTGATCCGGTAATTCCCCCACAATATTATTTACTTTTCGCTGAGCATCAGAGAGAACGGCATCAACATCTGCATTGTATTGTAATTCTACATTTACAAGTGAAAGTCCTTCCTGAGAAGTTGAAGTAATTTCCTTCACGCCTTCTAATCCTGCAACTGCATCCTCTACTCTGGTAGTTACCGAATTTTCTACTTCACCCGGTGATGCTCCTGGATATACCGTACTAATTGAAAGTACGGGTGAAGTGATTTTAGGTAATAATTCATACCCTAAACTGGTATAACTTATAATCCCAATAAGCCCTAAAATGGTAAAAACCACAACGGCAAGGGTAGGCCGTTTTACCGCTAATTCTGTAATAGACATAGTGCTTTATTTTGTGATTTTTACTTTAGTATTGTCTTTCAAATTGATGATACCCTTTGTTACAACTTGATCACCTACATTCAATCCAGAAAGCACAACTGTAAGCCCATCTATAGTTGATCCGGTTTTGATGCTTTTAAGAACCGCCTTGTCATTTTCTATAATATAAACCTGAGGATCCTGCAGACTGTTTGTAATCGATTCACGTGGAATCACCATTGCGGTTTTTTGATTGCTGGCCAGAGCATCAAAATTTACTTCACCAAACATACCAGCGCGCAATTGCTCATCTTGTGTGTTTTTTACCTCGATAGTAACTTTATACTTTCTAGACTCATCGCCTTTTACGCTAATGTTGCTCACTATACCAGAAAACTCTTTTAATGGAAAAACATCAGTTTTAATTTTTACTTCCTGCCCTTCCTTAATTTTGGAAAGATCACTTTCTGAAACATTTACTATCAATTTTAATCGGTCTATTTGAACGATTTCCGCAATCTCATTACCTGGCATAACAAAACTTGTTTCCTCTACCATAAGAGAATTTATAATACCGTCAATAGGAGATTTAACCGTGGTAAAGCTCAATTGCTGATTAATTTGTGCAATGTTTGCACGGGAATTTTCCATTTGAATACGGGCATCTTCCAATTGTGAGCGGCTTATTGCACCGGCTTTTTCAAGACGCTCGTAACGAGCTACATCCTTTTCAGCTTTTGCAGCACTCGCGCGAGCGGATGCTAACTGTGAATTGAGGGAAACGGCATCAATTTTAGCGATAATCTGTCCCTTTTTAATAGAAGCTCCTTCCTCAAATCTCAAATTCTCAATACTACCTTGAGACTCTGCAACTAGCATCACTTCTTCCCATCCTCTAAACTCACCGGTTGCAGTTAATGCATCAGTAAGTGTGGTTTCTTTCACTGCCGTAACTTGTACCGGAATCGCAAAATCTGGTTCAGATACATTAGCCTCAGCATTCATTTCCTGCTTATTGGTAAAAAGTGTATAGGCAATGGCTATAACTGCTATTGCTACAATAATTCCTATGATTGTTTTTGTTTTCATACTAGTCTAAGGGTGTATTTTAATTTTGGGTAATCAGTTTGGAAAGTTGCCCATTGGCCTTTAATAATCTCAATTCTGAAACACGATACTGCAACAGTGCATTTAGATAATTGGATTGTGCTTCACGTAAAGCAAATTCTGCATCCAGCAATTCAGTTATTGGCGCAACTCCCTCACTATAAGATAGTTTAATACCTTCATAATTTTCATTGGCCAAATCCATATTGGCATTTTGATTTTCAATCTGGGTATTGCTTAATACTAATTGTTCCTGAGCATCGGCAAATTCCTTTTCAATGGTATTGATGACATTAATTTTATCCTCTTCTATTTTTTTAGTCTCCAGTTCCTTTTGCTGAAGTCTTTTTCTGCGCTGAAACCCATCAAAAATTGGAATTGATGCTGCTAACCCCCAGGTACCGTTCCATTGATCCTGATATTCGTCTCCAGAGAAAGCAAATTCGTTGGCATTTCCTTGATAGTTGTAATTAAAGAAAGCACTCAATCTAGGTAGGTATTCGGCCTTTACCTGCTTTTCATCTAGAACAGCTAAATCCAGTTGCTGCTCAATTTGTTGAAATTGAAGATTTGACTCCATATTTAAACCTGGTTCAAAAGGATAAGGAGGACGATCTTCAAGATTTTCACTTAAAACAATCTTGGTATCTATATCTTGATTGAGATATAAATTTAAGAGACGCACCTGCTCATTTTTGGTAAAACGGGCATCTTCAATCTGTGTATTAAGATTGGTTCGGTTAACTATAAGTTGGTTAAGATCCAACTTTCGTATAATCCCTTCTTTATACTTCAACTCAGAAAGTTCTACCAAACTATTTGTACGATTAAAATTTTCCTGAAGCAATTCTATCTGTTTTTCTGTTACCTGAATCTGAATATAAACCTGAACTACATTTATAATAAGATCTTCTGTGGTTTGCAGCGTTTGAAGATTCTGCAAGGTTTCTAAGGCTTTTGCAGCTCTAACTGAATTAAACAACTGAAAATTGAGAAGTTCCTGCTGCACATCTACCCCGCCCTGGAAAATATATCTGTTCCCAAAAGCAACATTTAAAAAAGTTCCCGGTTCCCCGCCAAAAAATTCTGCGGGTAATTGCTGTGTTGCTAGTGAATAATTATCGGTAAAGCGGCCGCTACCATTTATTTGTGGCAGTGCTCGTCCTTTTACCTCAGCTATTTGAGCATCTATAATTTGTTGATCCAGCCTTGATTTTTGAAGGCTTGTATTATTTTTTACTGCAATCTCTACCGCTTCCTCAACGGTTAGATTACGCATGCTCTCTTGGGATTGCACGGCTGTAAATACCAGGCATAAGAGTAATAGAAGTTTTAGTTTCATAGGGGCTTTAAAGGGGAATATAATTTTCAAATTTTATTATTTCTTAAATGATATTTATTCTATTTCGTCCAGTTATAACTTTCTGAAGATCAACGGAACAAATTTGTAGATAAATAAATTTTTTAGTTATGAATAAAATAAATGGTTCTGAATTAAAAGAACTGATTTACTTAAAAAAATAGAGTTATTTTTTTTCCCAGTTATTTATGATCTTATTGGCCTCCTCCATATAATAGTCCATAAACTGGGTTAATTCCTCTAGTTTACTATTGTAGGAGGGCGTTTCCGAAGTTCTTTCATTTAAAATTTCCTTCATTGTCTTATTGTACTCTTTAAAACCATTTAAGTTCTTTTTTAAGGAATCTTTCCATTGATCGAGTTGTGAATAAAAATAGCGCTTGCGCTCACCCATTTTTGTTCGATATCCAATATAATCCATCGTTAAAAGGGTATTGATGGCATTACTGGTAGCACTTTTACTCAATCCCAATACCTCCCGTATTTCATCAAAAGTAAATTCAGGTTGATCCGCTACTGTTAATAGTGAATTTACCCGAGAAGCTGCAGGAGACATTCCAAACTGCTCTTGGATCACGCCGTACCGCTCAATCAATTCTTTCTGTCTATCTGTTAACTTAATATCCATAATTGTAAAACTTGCGCAAAGATAAATAGTTTTTTTGGTTCTGCAATAAAAGAACTAATTATTTTTCTTTAATAATTTAAAGGGAAATATATCTATTCCTCAAATAAACCTGTAATTC
>CAXBEL010000124.1:0-13559 GCA_963974735.1 uncultured Flavobacteriaceae bacterium
AGCCGCAGCATCTGCACCAGCCGTAACAGGCTGATCAGTAGCCTGAGCCATGTCTGCCGCAGCATCTGCGCTTTCTTGAGCAAAAACTTGTGTGGAAAAGGATAGCAATAGAGCTAAACCAAATAAAACAATTCTTGAAGCTGAATTAAGGTTTCTCACCTGTTTCATAGTATGATAGGATTGTCATCTTAGCGCGGCGCCCTTCTTCGGTTATACCTCTACTCAAAGGCAAGGAAGAATGCCGACAAATTTGAACGCAAAAGTAACACTTAGAAGTGGAATTTTGAAGTGTTGTCATTCCGTTAAAAGTCAATTTATATCAGTTCTAAATAATAAAAGGAAGTCATTTAGAGTTAATACAATTACTTTTGTCTCAAACATAAAACCAATGAAAGTTATCTCACTAAAATTCTTCACTTTAAGCGCTTTTGTTTGTGCTTCTTCAATTTCTTCACTTGCTCAAACCGGAACTGTTAATATTAATCAGGACAATAGAATTCCAGAACTTTTGGAGCTTAAATCCTCAATGAGTAAAGACAATGAGCTGGCCGACCGCTATAAAATTCAACTTTATTACGGCACCATAACAGAAGCAAATAGTGTTATGAGCCGCTATAGAAATCGTATTGGGGAATGGGATGCTTCGATAGAATACGAAACCCCAAATTACAAAGTATGGGTAGGAAACTTTAGAAATAGATTAGAAGCTGACAGAGCTTTGCTTCGTATTCATCGTACATTCCCTAATGCATTTGTTTTTAAACCAGAGCGTTAATCCGAAGGAAGCAAATAAACTCTAAGAAAATAGATTTTATGTCAATTTATTTATTCCATTAAAGTTTAGAAAATACAATTCTCAACAAAATTAAAAAGCCCTCAACTATATTACGTTGAGGGCTTTTTAATTTATCAGTCCAGCTTACTTATTTCAATTTCTTTTTAACTGCAACTTCGTGATATGATTCTATAATATCACCTTCTCTGATGTCATTATAATTTTTAACCTGCATACCACAATCGTATCCTTTACTTACTTCCCTAACATCATCTTTAAATCGTTTTAAGGATGCCAATTCTCCGGTATAAACTACAACACCATCTCGAATTAAACGTACTCCAGAATTTCTAAAGATTTTACCGGACATTACCATACATCCTGCGATGGTTCCAACTTTTGAAATTTTAAATGTTTCTCTTATTTCTGCAGTACCAGTAATCTCCTCTTTCATTTCTGGCGAAAGCATACCTTCCATCGCATCCTTAAGATCGTTGATAGCATCGTAAATAATCGAGTAAGTACGGATATCAATTTCTTCTTTGTCAGCAACCTGTCTTGCGTTACCTGCTGGCCTAACGTTGAAGCCAATAATAATCGCATCTGAGGCTGAAGCCAACAACACATCACTTTCAGTAATTGCTCCAACACCTTTATGTAAGATATTTACAGCTATCTCTTCAGTAGATAATTTTTGGAAACTATCTGTTAATGCTTCAACAGATCCATCCACATCACCCTTAAGAATAATATTTAATTCTTTAAATTCTCCAAGAGCTATACGACGACCTATTTCATCAAGAGTTATATGACGTTGCGTTCTAACAGACTGCTCACGTTGTAATTGTGTACGCTTAGATGCTATATCTTTTGCTTCACGCTCATCTGACATAACATGGAATTTATCACCTGCCTGTGGAGCTCCATCAAGACCTAGAATAGATACAGGTGTTGAAGGACCAGCTTCTCTAACCTCTTTACCGCGCTCATCCTGCATAGCTTTTACCTTCCCGCTGTTTGTGCCCGCAAGAACGTAATCCCCAACACGCAAAGTACCGCCCTCAATTAAAATTGTAGAAACATAACCTCTTCCTTTATCAAGGAATGCCTCTACCACAGTACCATTTGCATTCTTATCTGGATTTGCTTTTAATTCCAGCAATTCTGCTTCTAGCAATACCTTTTCCAATAATTCTTTAACACCTTGACCAGTCTTTGCTGAGATATCATGAGATTGTATTTTACCCCCCCAATCTTCCACAAGCAAGTTCATCCCCGCCAATTGTTCTTTTATTTTTTCTGGATTGGCTGTAGGCTTATCCACTTTATTTATTGCAAAAACAATAGGAACACCTGCGGCCTGAGCATGAGAAATCGCCTCTTTAGTCTGAGGCATAACATCATCGTCTGCCGCAACAACTATAATAGCAATATCAGTCACCTGAGCACCCCTTGCCCGCATAGCGGTAAACGCCTCGTGACCTGGTGTGTCTAAAAATGCAATCTTTTGACCATCTTCAAGAGTTACACCATATGCTCCAATGTGCTGAGTGATACCACCGCTTTCTCCAGCAATAACATTTTCCTTTCTAATATAATCCAGCAAGGACGTTTTACCGTGATCCACGTGACCCATAACGGTAACAATTGGCGCACGTTCTTGTAAGTCTTCTGGACTGTCTTCTTGTACCGTAACAGCTTCTTCAAGGTCTGCTGTAACAAAGTCAACTTCATACCCAAACTCATCTGCTACTATGGACAATGTTTCAGCATCAAGACGCTGATTCATGGTCACCATCATACCTAAAGACATACAAGCAGATATAACTTTAGTTACAGGAACATCCATCATTGTTGCAACTTCACTTACAGTAACAAATTCTGTAACCTTTAAAGTTTTGCTTTGTGCTTCTTGTTCTGCCTGCTCAACCTCAGTTTTTTGACGATGTTGATCTCGCTTATCACGACGGTATTTAGCTCCTTTACCTTTACTGGATTTTCCCTGAAGTTTTTCAAGAGTTTCCCTAATCTGCTTTTGAACTTCTTCTTCGCTAGGTTCCTCTTTAGTAACAGGACCTTTACGCTTACTTGTATTTCCTCCGCGTTGATTACCACCGCTACGGCCTCCTCCACTTTTATTTGCAACAGGACCCTTACTTATACGTCTTCTCCTACGCTTTTTATTATCATCATCTGATGATGCCGCAGGTTTCTTTTTCTTTTCTGGTTTCTTAAACTGAGAAAGATCAATTTTCTGACCCGTAAAATTAGGGCCATCCAATTTTTTATAATCAGTCTTAAGAACATCATCACCTAACTTAGGCTCTTCTGCTTTAACCTCATATTTTTTGGGCTCCTCTTTCTTAGGTGCCTCTTTTTTAGGTTGTTCCTTTTTAGCAACTGGTGCTTGTTTAGGAGTCTCCTTATTTTCCTTTTTAGGTTCTTCAGTCTTCTCAACCTTTCCCTTCTCAACTTCCGGCTTAGCCTCTACAGCTTTTGCTGGTTCTTCCTCAACCTCGGGTTTTGGCTCCTCTGTTCTAGGCTCCTCCACTTTTTCTTCGGGCTCCTTAACAGGTTCTTTCTTATCCAAGTCGATCTTACCAACTTGTTTTGGCCCTTCTAGGGTAGCCTTAGCCTTTATAACCTTATCCTCAGGCGCCTGCTTCGCTTTTCTTTCCTCAATCTCCTCTTCCCTTGCGATTCGCAAGGCCTCTTTCTCCTTTTGCTTTTCTTGAGCAACTTCTTTAGATGCCACTTTTTTATTAGCATCTGTCTGAAATTCTCCCGAAAGCACGTCATAGATTTCGGCAGAGATTTTTGTGGTAGGACGTGCGTCTATATCGTGCCCTTTTTCCTTAAGAAAATCAACGGCTCGATCTAGCGAAATATTTAATTCACGTAATACCTTATTTAACCTCATGTTCTTTACTTCTGCCATAAATTGCTTTAATTCGCTGTAAAATTAACCTAAAAAACCTGTAATATCCTAGTATTATTCAAACTCTTCACGGAGAATGCGCATAACATCCTGCACAGTCCCTTCTTCCAAGTCTGTTCTGCGGACTAAATCGTCCACATCCTGCTCAAGAATACTTTTAGCTGTATCCAGCCCTATTTTAGAAAACTCTGCAATGATCCATTCTTCGATTTCATCAGAGAATTCCTTTAACTCAACATCTTCTTCAACACCTTCCCGGAAAACATCAATTTCATATCCTGTAAGTTGTCCTGCCAATCTAATGTTGTGACCTCCACGACCTATCGCTTTTGAAACCTCTTCCGGTTTCAACATAACCTCTGCCGTTTTTTTCTCATCATCCATTTTAATAGAAGTGATTTTGGCAGGGCTTAATGCTCGTGTAATATATAATTGCAAGTTATTAGTATAATTAATAACATCAATATTTTCATTACCTAATTCACGAACTATGCCATGTATACGAGAACCTTTCATTCCCACACAAGCTCCAACTGGATCAATACGGTCGTCATAAGAATCAACTGCCACTTTTGCCTTCTCCCCTGGTATGCGAACTACTTTTTTAACAGTAATTAAACCATCAAATACCTCAGGGATTTCTGATTCAAACAATTTCTCCAAGAAAAGCGGAGATGTTCTCGACATAACAATAGCTGGCTTATTCCCTTTTAGCTCAACACTTTCAATAACCCCTCTTACACTCTCTCCCTTACGAAAGAAATCTGAAGGAATTTGTTTTTCCTTAGGAAGAATAATCTCATTCCCTTCATCATCTAATAATATAATGGCTCTGTGACGTATGTGATGTACTTCTGCATTATACAATTCTCCTTCAAGCTCTTTAAATTGCTTGTAAATATTTGTATTATCATGCTCATGAATCTTACTGATCAAATTTTGGCGCAATGCCAAAATAGAGCGACGCCCCAGATCTATAAGTTTTACCTCTTGTGAAACATCCTCGCCAACTTCAAAGTCAGGCTCTATTCTGCGCGCTGCAGAAAGACTGATTTCTGAATTCTCATCTTCAACTTCGCCATCTGCAACAACCACACGGTTACGCCAGATTTCTAAATCTCCTTTATCTGGGTTTATAATAATATCAAAATTATCATCACTACCAAAACGTTTTTTAAGGGTACTCCTAAACACTTCTTCAAGTATCGCCATAAGCGTTACCCTATCGATGAGCTTATCGTCTTTAAACTCAGAAAATGACTCGATCAACGCAATGTTTTCCATATCGATACGTACTTAAAATTTTATCTTAACTTTTGCTTCTGCAATATCACCGTAAGGCAATATTGCTTCTTTATTTACTGTTACTTTGCCTTTTCCTACTGGTTTAGGCTCTCTAGCTTTCCAAGTGATTTTGATCTGATCGTCGTCTGCATCCTCCAAAAGACCTTCAAATTTAGTGCCATCTGCCTTTTTTACTTCAAGATCGCGGCCCACATTCTTTTTATACTGTCTTTTATTGACTAAAGGCTCTGAAGCCCCCGCAGACATAACTTCTAAAGAAAAATCCTCTTCTTCTCTCTCTAAATTATGCTCCACTTTACGGCTTACTGCAATACAATCTGTGACAGTAACGCCATTATCCCCATCTATGATAATTTTAATAGCATTATTATCCTGAATCGTCAGATCTATCAAAAACAAGGATTCATTTTCTTCCAATGCCTCGGCTAACAAGGCTTTTACTTTTTCCTTAAACATTTTTCCTATAAAAAGAGGGGACTTTTTTTGTCCCCTCAATTATTTTTTCGATTTCAACGGTGCAAATATAATAATAATTATCAACATATAAAATAGGGAGGTGAACCAAATAAATTTGTAAATTTAAGTAACTACCTCAAATCTAATTGTTCATCTTAAATATAATCAATTATGATAAAAAAAATACTTGTCCCAACTGATTTCTCAGAACAAGCATTAAGTGCATTAAAGGTAGCTGCCCAACTAGCTTCACGTTATAACGCAGAAATTTATTTGCTCCATCTTCTCGAACTTCCAGAAGTTCTAATAGACGGCCCGTCCTTTCAAAATAAAAGTGAATTACCAGAGGCTCTTTATTTTATGCGCCTAGCCCATAAACGTTTTAAAGAATTAATGGAAGAACCCTTTCTTAAAAAGGTTAAGGTATATGAAACTGCAGAATTTGACGGTGCTTTTGAAGGTATAATGGATTATGTACATAAATATGAGATTGATGCCATAATTATGGGGTCTCATGGAGCGAATGGTTTTCAGGAATTCTTTATAGGTTCTAATACAGAGAAAGTTGTTCGTCATTCAGAGATCCCCGTTTTAGTTATTAAAAGTGAAAATCCAGACTTTAAAATATCAAACTTTGTATTTGCCACAGATCTTAATGAAGAAAATATTCCCGCTCTTCGCAACGCTCTAAAACTGGCCCAAGAAGAAAAAGCCGAATTGCATTTAGTATATGTGAACACACCAAATAAGTTTAAAACTACACCAGAAATAATGAAGGATTGCCATAGTTATTTTGACAAACTGGAGGAACCTCGCAAGAAATTAAATATATATAATGAGGTTAGCGTAGAACGCGGTATTTTAAATTTCGCAGAATATATTAAAGCAGATCTTATAGGAATAGGAACTCACGGTCGAAAAGGATTGGCTCATTTTTTTAATGGTTCTCTAAGTGAAGATTTAGTAAATCACGCAAAAAGACCTGTTATCACCTATAAAATATAAGAATCCTACAGCACTTTACAAGATATTATTCTAAGAATCAAAATCTTTCTGGACCTCGCATCTTTTAGAACAAATTCTACAAAAAAAATCCCGACCTTAAATTAAGATCGGGATTGAAAATTAAGTTGGCCTACTAGGGCTCGAACCTAGACTCTTCTGGACCAAAACCAGACGTGTTGCCAGTTACACCATAGGCCAATAAATTTTAAGCTTGTCTGCCAAACCAATTAGCTAATAATTGCTAAGGCGGGTGCAAATTTAATACAAACTTTCAGTTGTACAAATTTTTCTCTGTAAAATTAATAACAAACAAAAATAAGTCTATCAATAAGCCGTTTACCAAAAAAGTAAATTTGTTTCCCTTATTAATTCTTAAATTCGCCCAGCGTTAATTTTGGCCTTATGAATGACTTCAACTTTGCGAAGTACAACAAGATATTAGGATGGCTTGCTTTTGCCATCGCCCTTTTCACATACACACTTACTGTAGAACCCACTGCAAGTTTTTGGGATGCTGGTGAATATATCTCTACATCCTCAAAACTGGAAATAGGCCATCCTCCCGGGGCACCTCTTTATCAGATGCTTGGAGCCTTCTTTTCAATATTTGCACCAGATAGCGCACACGTAGCTTTAGCAGTAAATTTCATGTCATGTCTGGCATCTGCTTTTGCGATTCTATTTATGTTTTGGTCAATCTCAATTCTTCTCAAAAAATTAATTAAACGATCAAAAGAGGAATTAACAACTAATAAATCTTGGGCCATTTTAGCAAGTGCTTTCATTGGCTCTATCTCATTTGCATTTACTGACAGCTTTTGGTTTAATGCTGTTGAAGCAGAGGTGTATGCCATGGCGACCTTTATATTGTCACTTTTATTCTATCTCGCACTTCTTTGGGAAAGAGATATGTTTAAACCGCGTGGAAACCGCTGGCTAATGCTTATTTGCTTCATAATTGGATTATCTTTTGGTGTGCATTTTATGGGATTACTTACAGTCCCCGCGATTGGTTTTCTTTATTTTTTCAAAAACTACAAGAAAATTACTGTTAAGAACTTCATCTTGGCAAATGTAGTTGTTGTAGCAATTCTGATGTTTATTTTTAAAATGCTACTGCCGGCCGCTCTTAGCTTTTTTGGTTATGCCGAAGTATTTTTTGTTAATCAGATAGGATTACCTTTTAACAGCGGCACTATTATAGCAGGGCTTGTGTTTATAGCAGCATTCTATTATTTACTGCGATTTACTACTAAAAGGTCTTACTACCAGTTAAATACATTACTTCTGTGTATCCTATATATATTAATAGGATTTTCCAGTTGGTTAATGTTACCTATTCGTGCCAATGCAGGGACGACGATAAATGAAAATAATCCCGATAACGCACGCGAACTTTTAGCATATTATAATAGAGAGCAATACCCAGAAACTCATTTATTCTATGGCCCTCAGTTTACTG
Organism: uncultured Flavobacteriaceae bacterium; assembly: GCA_963974735.1. GTDB lineage: Bacteria > Bacteroidota > Bacteroidia > Flavobacteriales > Flavobacteriaceae > Leeuwenhoekiella. The sequence goes on from CAXBEL010000124.1 coordinate 7,942, forward strand.
AAATTTATGGAGGACTTGATCCTGTAAATCCATACGTCGATGGGAAACCTAATTATGAAAAGGATGAGAAAAGTGGAAAATATATTATTGTAAACGAATGGAAAAATGCCGTCCAAAACACAGATGACAGGCATAAATCTTTTCTACCCCGTATGTGGAGTACAGAACATATAGCAAACTATATGCAATTTACTGGGCCGCTAGATTTTAGCGTTAAACCAGAATATGCAAGTAATGCTGATCTCCAAAAGACCATAGCTCAATTTAAATCAGACTATGCTCAAGGGAAAGTAGATAATGAAGGTTATCAATCCTTTCTAATGAGGCTCAGGGATTACATAGACGTTAAAAAACCTTCATTTGCTGACAACATTAGATATTTATTTGATTTCCAAATAGGTTATATGTATTGGCGTTATTTTATGTGGAATTTTACAGGACGTCAGGATGACATACAGGGACAATATAATGATCTGCATGGCAACTGGTTAAGCGGAATCAAATTTGTAGATGAGGCACGCCTGGGCTCACAGGACAATCTACCTAGTGATGTAAAAAATAACTACGCCAGAAACACCTATTATTTTCTTCCTTTAATATTAGGATTATTGGGCTTGATTTTTCAGGCGACAAGAGATAAAAAAAGCTTCTGGGTCCTGCTTACATTCTTTCTGTTTACAGGTATAGCCCTTAAAATATATTTAAATGAGCGTCCTTTTGAGCCTCGTGAAAGGGACTATGCACTTGTGGGCTCCTTCTACGTTTTTGCTATGTGGATAGGCTTTGGTGTATATGCACTTTATGATATGCTAAAGGAATACCTGAGCACAAAAATTGTACTGCCAGCAGTAACGGTAATTTGCCTTTTAGCAGTACCCGTAGTACTTGCTAAAGAAAATTGGAATGATCACGATAGATCGGGCCGCAAAACAGCACTCGCAATGGCCAGAATGTATTTGGATTCTTGTGATGAAAATGCAATTCTGTTTACAATAGGTGATAATGACACATTCGCATTATGGTATGCTCAGGAGATAGAGGGATATCGCAGAGATGTGCGAATTGTCAACACAAGTTTGTTTCAGACTGCCTGGTATATTGACGACATGAAGAAGAAGGCTTATACAAGCGATCCTATTCCATCGCAATTGAGCCATGATAAATATGCAGCTGGTACACGAGATGCGGTTTGGTACGTACCCATACGACCGGATGACACTTTAGATGTTAAAACCTGGATGAACTGGATAGCAAGTGACGATCCCCGCACTATGGAGGAGCTACAGAGTGGCACGATGATTCACTCATTTCCTACGAAGAATATACGTATTCCTGTAGATAAGAACAGCGTCCTTTCAAATGGTATTGTAGCAGAGCGTGATGCAGATTCTATTGTAGATTTTATTGATGTTACAGTCAAAGAAGATATTCTGTACAAGAATAGGCTACTTATGCTCGATGTAATAGCTAACAACGACTGGAAGCGCCCTATTTATTTTACTGGCGGCAGCTTTGGTGATGATGACTACCTCTGGATGAAGGATTATCTGCAATTAGACGGAGTTTGCTATAAACTCGTTCCCATCAAAACGGAAATAAATCCTCGTTCCCCTTACGATATGGGACGCATTGATAGTGAGAAATTCTATAACATTGCTAAAAATTGGTATTGGGGCAATAGCGGAAGCCCAGACATCTATCATGATACTGAAACCCGCCGTAATGGTATTACCTACCGCGGAAACCTTGCTCGATTAATTGAGAAGTTAATAGCCGAAGAAAAATTCTCTAAGGCAAAGGATATCCTTGATTTGGCAATGGAAAAAATGCCTGTAGATACTTTTGAATATTATACACTAGTTGAGCCTTATATAAGTGGCTACTATGAAATAGGAGAAACTGAAACAGCACGTGAAATTTGGAATCAAGTAGCTAAAAAATATCAGGAGAAGTTGATTTACTGGAGTAATCTTTCTCTGGATAGACAATATAATTATGCTGAGGAAATCATCACAGATATTGAGCGCTATAGAAGTCTTGTAGATTTGCTTATAGCTAATGATGATCGAGAAATCCTGCCTGAAAAAGCGAGTGAATTTAATGAGTATTTGAGAAAGTTTGAACATTTCTATGGAGCGGATGAAGCTGCGCCAACAGATCCAGAAATAGATTCTTTACTGGAAGAAGAATCAGTTCCTATTCCAGTTGATAGTGAGTAGGAATGAGTGTATTTATCCCTTTACCGGTTAAAGTCCCTCAACCTATTAAATGGTTGTATTCGGGTTATACCTGGGATAAATTTAATGAGGTAAAGGAAGAAAAAATTCTTTATTTGACTTTTGATGACGGGCCTATTCCTGAGGTTACTCCTTGGGTTTTAGAAACTTTAGTAAAGTTTAATGCAAAGGCTACATTTTTTTGCATTGGTGATAATGTTTCTAAACATCTGGAAATCTATCGACTACTTCTTGAAAGCGATAATACAGTCGGCAATCATACATTTAATCACTTAAAAGGATGGAGAACACCAACAAATGAATACGTCAAAAATGTTCTAAAAGCTCAAAACGAAATTGAAAAAGGTCTCGCTTCAACAGAAAAAAAACAGAAAAAATTTCTTAGACCTCCTTATGGCAAAATTAAAAATGGGCAAGCCAAAAAATTAAAGAAATTAGGGTTTGAAATTATAATGTATGATACAATAGCTTACGATTGGGATGCCTCAATTGCAGGTGAAAAGTGCGCAGATAATATAATTAAACATGCAAAATCTGGAAGTATAATTGTTTTTCACGATAGCCTGAAGGCAGAAAAAAACTTAAAACTAGCTTTACCAGAAGTATTGGAATATTATACTAATAAAGGGTATAAATTTGAAGCGCTCTAGACATATTCCTGTACCAGCCCGATAAGCGTGTTGGCATCCTGCTCACCACTTTGGCGCCATTTCATTTCGCCTTTTTTATAGATCATAAGCGTGGGTAGGCCTTTAATCCTCAAAGCCTCTGCAAGATCCGGGTTTTTATCTACGTCTATTTTAATGACTTTAGCCCTATCACCCAACGCAGCTGCAACATCTCGTAGCACAGGATGCATGGCCGTTGATTGCTCGTTCCATTCTGTATAGAAATCCAAAAGAACTGGTATATCCAGATCTATGAGCTGTCCAAATTTTGACATAATTCTGTCTATTTACTTTGATAAATATAAGACTTATGCCGTAATAGAGCAGTTTTTAGGAATATTTTAAGGAAAGATGAGGAATATAAAGTTTTACTTGATACTCAGATTTTCAGAAAAAACAACTAACGTATCATCGCCCCCTCCTGTTAGTCGTCGAACATATATCTCTATATAATCGCCTGTAGACATAGTAACTATAGAGTTTAAAGCTATATTTTGAATATCCAAATCGTTATTAATTCTAAGTATAGAATTCGATTCTGTGATAACAGTTCCATTTTTAGCAATTATAAAAGCATAAAAATTTTCTTCTGCACCTCGAACACGAATTGATAGAGAGGCATTAACTTGTAAATCTCTTGTTTTAGTACCCTCATAAACAAGTTTGTTGTTGCCATCGGTTCTAAAGCGAAACAAGCTATTTGCTTCTGTGGTATTTAAGGAGCCCCCACTTCCGACTATTTTTACTGCGTTTCCATTAGAAACAGTTTGCATAAACCCATTTGTGATATCACCATCATAGTAAAAATTAGCTCCAGCATTATCATCAATTTCAACTGGAATACCAGGGCAATTCACAGACCAATCATTTGAAAAATTATAACCTGTATAAGGTGAATTACCATTGATGTAATTTCCCCCTCCATAGAACACCACACTTTGCAAAACTGCATCACCGCCTATAGTTGCCACCCCTGTAACATCTAATGCCGCAGCTGCTGCTATTACTTGAGAAAATCCACTTACTTTTTCAATTAAATTAAAACTACCTGTTAGGGTTTCATAAATACCTCCATTACTGCCAAACCAACCTTGATTATTGAGTAATAGATTCCCACTATTAGAATAAGTGATCCCACTGGCGTTTCCAAGATATTGAATCACATTCATAAATATTAAGGCACAATTCTGTATAGTTCCCACATTTCCCGACTCTCGAACAATAGAGCTTTGCATTATAAAGGATCCTGATCCCCCGCCATTTATATCGAAAACTGTTCCTCCAGTGCCAGTAGTTAAAGTAATATTTCTTACGCTGCCGCCGTTGCCTGAAAAAATTGTACCGCCATTTCCATCCAAGACATCTTCATTAGTATCATTCCCTATTAAATAAGCACCATTAAGATCTATAGGATTACTAAGAGTAATTGAACCATTGATCTCATAAAGCGTATTTGTGGCTAATACTATTTTTCCACCTGAAGGAGGTGGAAAATCTGCTTCATTCTTAACAAGAACATAATTATCGCGAGTTTTATCATCTGCTAAGATTTTATCCCAGGAAGCACCATCCGTATCATAATAATAAAATCTGTTATCGTCTGTATCATAAACGAGTAGACCATCTGCTGGGTTGGAAATGGCCAAACGTTCAACTGTGTTCATTCTTGGAGCTAAAAGTCCTTGTGTAGAAGATTGGATATCCAGAACAGAAGAAGGATCTGGATTAGATGTGCCAATCCCCACCTGAGCGTGAAGACTAACATTAATTAAAAAGACTAATGCAAGTAATACTTTTCCGACTTTCATTATCTTAAATTTATGCTAAAATATAAATTTAATCGATAGGATAATCATTTTTTACAGGAAAAATAATACAAGTATTATTTTATGTAATACTTGTATTTGGAGAAATACGTTAAATTTTGAATAGTGAAGATTAAGAATTTCAATACAGAAGTGATGTAACACTTCTCATAAAAATGAAACTAAGCAGGTACTTTCTTTTTTAGTTCAATTACCGTAACTTCAGGCCAGATTCCTACACGTCCCGGGTAACCTAAAAACCCTAAACCCCGATTGACATTTATGAATCGCCCCGCTTTTTCATAAATGCCAGCCCAATTTTCATAACGGTATTGAACTGGACTCCACTTTATCAAGCCAGGAATTTCAATACCGAATTGCATACCATGTGTATGGCCGCTAAGGGTAAGTTGATAATTTGAAGTATCGGTTTTGATTTTTTCTGCCCAATAGGAAGGATCGTGGCTCATTACAATTTTAAAGTCTTCAGCGGTAAGACCTTCTGAAGCTTTATCAATATCCCCTGCTTTTGTAAATCCGCCTGCACCCCAATTTTCTACACCTACAATGGCAATTTTATCATTTCCTCTTTGAAGAATACGATTTTCATTCAATAATAAATCCCATCCCATCTCACCTTGGAGTGCTTTAAGATCATTCAAGTTCTTTTCTTTTTGAGATTGAGAATCCCAAGTCACATAATCACCATAATCATGATTTCCCAATATCGAATAAACACCATCCTTGGCTTTAAGGGTCGAAAATAATTCTTTCCATTGCTTCATCTCGTCGGCAACATTATTTACCAAATCCCCAGTAAATAAAATGGCATCACTACTCTGTTTATTTATCAAATCTACAGCATAAGCAACCTTCTTATAATTAGTAAAACTACCGCTATGAATATC
>CAXBEL010000125.1:0-13341 GCA_963974735.1 uncultured Flavobacteriaceae bacterium
TGCCCTAGTGAATCCCGAAGCTCCCTGTAAAAAGGCGGTTGGTGGTAAACCCCGGCAGCAATGCGAAAAACCATATCATTTTCCCAATCTGGCTTAATACTAAATTGTCCTCGTGGACTAAAAACAGTTTGAGTTGTAGATTCTATTTCATCACCACTTACGGTCCAATTATGTGCGCGTACACCGAGATTGAACCAGCCTTCATGAACTCCTAAATCAATACGCTTACTATATTGTGCAAATCCGGATATTCTATTTATTTGAACATCATTTTGAGCTCTTACAGAAGTAAAAGGCTGTAAAGGTGCATCATATGGCGTATAAGGTTGATCGTTTGTAAAATCTTCTAAAGGAGGCCGAATTGAGAATCCGGCGGAATCAATTACTTCATATTCCTGCAACCTGTCGCGAATATCCTCTCTGGTATATTTAATGCCCCAATCAATCTGTGATTCTTCTTTCTGAAAAGTTCCTTTGTGTTCCAGGTTAAAAATAAGGGCATCCAGATCATTTCTGGCGTGGGTAAGTTGAGAACCTATACCCTCAGTAAATTCTACTTCTCCCAGATCTTCATCACCTATAGAAGTGTTTGGTGTTCCCAGTCTGTATTCTGCTAATATATCATAATGTTCCTGCTCTTGTGTATGATAGCCAGAAGCAATTAACTTTAAGGTTAAATTGTCGTTTGCGACATAAGTTCCTTTAAAAGCACCAAAATACGTATCATAACGATCTTCTTCCTGACCTTCATAAAAAACAACGAGTGCTACAGGATCTGCAAGCGTGCCAAAATTGGTCTGCCTGGTTAAAGGCTCATAATCATATTTGTTTACGGCTATATTTCCCAGAAAACCCAGTTCAAACTTATCACTGAATTTGTAAGTGAAATACGTTTGCACATCTGTAAAACGCGGTTTAAAATTTGTTTCGGTTTGTTTAGCATCAACCAATAAACTGTTATCACGATATCTGGCACCTACTATTCCAGAAAGCCTTCCGTTTTTACTTAAACCTTCTGCAGAAATACTCGCACCCAATAAACTTAAATCTACCGAAGCGCCAAAATCAACCGGTCTTCTATACGTAATATCCAATACCGAAGAAAGCTTGTCTCCATATTTTGCCTGAAAACCTCCTGCGCTAAAATCCACATCATAAACCAGGTCTGTATTTACAAAACTCAAACCTTCCTGCTGTCCAGATCTTATTAGAAATGGACGGTACACTTCGATTTGATTTACATAAACAAGATTGTCATCATAGTTACCACCACGAACGGAATATTGGGTACTCAATTCATTATTGGAGTTTACACCAGGTAATGTCTGTAAAAGGTTTTCTACCCCCGCATTTGCACCAGGAATTTTTCGGATGGTTTCTGGAGAAAGGGAAACGATGCCTTCAATGCGATCTTTTGATTCGGTCGAAATGACCACTTCGCTTATCTGTTCAACTTCTGTATTTAAAACCGGATTAAATTCAACTTCCTCTTTTTCTTTCAGGCGAAAGGAAACTGTAGTGTTTTTAAATCCTACATAAGAAAAACTTAAGGTTATTATTTCATTGGAAGGTATCTCTATGCGATAAAATCCGTTGGCATCAGTTTGAGTGCCACCGCCAGAATAGGTGATGTTTACATCGCCCAAAGGAGTTTGGTTGGGCCCAAATACAATACCTTTTACGGTGGCTTGTTGCCCCCATAAAAAAGACGTAAAAAAGAAGGAGATTAATGCTAGTTTAGCTGTAAAATTTCTCAACAGAAGCTATTTTCGGTAAAACGTTGCAGTAAATGTAGAACTATTTCCAACATTATCGGTGACTATAAGTTTAAAGTCATTCTCTGTTTCTGTTATGACACCATCATCAAAATGATGAATTATCGTATCGTTTTTATACTCATATTCCATTAAAATAAACTTGCCGTTTACTGTGGCTCTGTAACTTTTAATACCAGAGTCATCATCTTCAATAGTAAATTTAAGTTCGTCATAATTAGTCATCCATTTGCCATCTTCTAAAATATCGGGTTTTATCGATGGCGGAGTATTGTCCATTGCAATTGTGTAGTCATTTAAAGTTCTTGTGCGGGCGGTAAGTTTATCCCCACGTAAAGAAGAGCCGGTATAGTAAACGTTGTCTCTATAACCCACAGAACCTATGTAAAGTTTCTCTCTGTCTTCAGGCTTATATTGAGAAACATCATAGCTTATAGTAATGTATTTGTGGACGGGGATAAGGTCCTCATCCAAATGAAGTACATTATCTTTTACATAGATATCCAGGTAATAGTCATCGTAAAATGCATTTTTTGGAATATAAACGGAATATTTGCCCAGTTCTAAATTTTTGGTTTGATCTGCCTGCACAAAATAATTTGTTATTTTAGAATTACGAGGTTGTAGAATCGTATCTTTTTTTACGGTTATAGGAATGAGAAGTGAAGTGCGGTTTCCTTTATAATCAAAAACATTTATGTTATAAACGTAGGAATATCCATCTCCCGTTAATCTTAGAACCCCCTTTTCTTTAGCATCCTTAAAGATACTAAGCGGATTATTGCGCTCTATAAAAAGCTTTTGAACGCGTCTTCTATTTGTTTCATAATATTCATAGTCAATCATTCTATTTAAATACCTCGTTTCAGCAAAAGAAAATTTATCCATTAAAACTTCTAAATTTTTCTCACCGTTAAAGGAGGTTTCTATTTTGTAAATACCATTTTTGTTATTGGCATCATTTTGCTGATCTATGGTGGCAATACCAAAGCCTATATCGCCATAAGCTTGTATTTTTTCGGCTAGAAAAGTGCCATCGGGTTGTTTGTTAAACCGAAGCTTTTGACGATTCTGAGATTGATTTACTTCACCATCCAATCCTAAAGGATAAACAAATAGATCAGAAATTACGGGCTGTCTGGTATCTGCTATATCAAGACCAAACAGCATAGGGTTCATAGGTCTGGAGTTTTTATCCCGTATCTCGTAATGTAGGTGAGGGGCAGAGCTACCGCCGGTATTACCACTATACGCTATTATTTCGCCTTGTTCAAATGAAAGTTCCCCTTCCTTTGGAAACAATTCTATAGTGTAGGATTCTTTCTCATACTGTTTTGCCTTGACGTACTCTGCAATTTTAGGAGAAAATTTCTCTAGATGTGCATAGACAGATGTATACCCGTTGGGATGTTCAAGATATAATGCTTTACCGTAACCGTAGCGTTCTACCTTAATGCGGCTAATGGATCCAGAAGCTGTTGCAAGAACAGGTTGACCGGTGTGATTTAATGTTTTAATATCTACACCACTGTGAAAATGATTGCTTCGCAGTTCACCAAATGTGCCCGCTAGGACAATTGGTATTTTTAGCGGATTTATAAACTCATTCGTGGGAATGGTTGTCTGCGCAAAAATTAAAGATGTTATAAACAGAAATAGGGGTTGTATTTTACTTTTCATAGGATCGCTAATATAAATAATTTGCAAACAAAAGCACATCAAAAACTGCAAGTAGCTCGCTTGCATAATTTTATATTGATATCCATTCTCCCAATTGCTGCAAATTATGTGCTCTATTGAAAATTTAATTGAAATGTATTGTGTTATTACTGTGTGAATGTTAACTTTGTGTGACTAAGCATCGATAGAATTGCATTATGAGTGAACTTTTGGAACGTGTTGATTCTTTGCAAAATACTATTAGTAAACTGCTTCATAGGCATCAGGTTTTAAAACAAAAACACCAGTCCCTTCAGGAAGAAAATGAGAATCTGAAAGGCCAATTGGAAGGATTAGTTAAAAATCTTGAAACGTGGGAAGCAAAATACAGTACGTTAAAAACAGCTAACGCGATGCTGGGCAGTAAGGAATATAAGAGGGAAACCAAGCTCAAAATAAATACTATGATTCGCGAGATTGACGCGTGTATCGCACAACTTGCAGAATAATAAAAGGTATGTCTGAGAAGCTTAAAATAAAATTATCAATAGCAGATCGGGTTTACCCATTAACCATTAATCCTCAACAGGAAGAAGGGCTTAGAAAAGCGGCAAAGGAAATTGAGGGAATGATAAAAAAGTTTGAGCAGAGTTATGCCGTAAGGGATAAACAGGATGTATTGGCCATGTGCGCCTTACAGTTTGCTTCTAAAACGATACAAAAGGATATTGATGGGGAGAATGATTATATGGAAGCCTCCCGGCAACTGGAAAATTTAGAAAAGTTGCTAAAAGATCACTTAGCCTAACGTTCTTTAAAATAAAAATTTTACTGCCTACATTGGTTCATTTTTTTGATAAACTCAACACTAATTCTTTAAGAAGGGTGAGTTGGAGTTGTAAAAGCGCGCCGTCTTAGAACGGATTCTTGATCAGCTCGTTAGCCCTATAATTTTTATTAAGGAGTTTATACAAAACCTTTACCGATGTAGGCTTTTTTTATATATATACACATCTAATGGAATATACAGTACTTTTATTTGTTATTGTAATTGTTATAGCCCTCGCAATTGGCTTTCTAATTGCAAAATTGCTAGAACGCAATAACGCCTCTCAACTTGTTGGAAATGCAAAAAAAGAAGCAGAAAATATAGTTAAGGAAGCAAAAAGTGAAGGAGAATCAATTAAAAAGGATAAAATACTTCAGGCAAAAGAAAAATTTATCGAGCTAAAATCAGAGCATGAGAAAGTAATCATGGCTCGGGATAAAAAAATCGGTGATGCAGAGAAACGTACGCGAGATAAGGAATCTCAAGTAAGTAACGAGATTGCTAAGAATAAAAGACTCAATCAAGATATTGAAGATAAAATTAAAGATTATAATGATCGTTTAGAATACTTAGAAAAGAAGCAAAGCGAGGTTGATAAATTGCACCAGAGCAAAGTGCAGCAGCTTGAAGTCATTTCTGGGCTACCTGCAGAAGAAGCAAAAGAACAGCTTGTAGAGTCTTTAAGAGATCAGGCAAAGACAGATGCAATGGCATTTATTCAAAATGCTATGGAAGAGGCCAAGCTTACCGCTGAACAAGATGCTAAGAAAATTATAGTTAACACGATACAACGTATCGGTACTGAAGAGGCGATTGATAATTGTGTTTCTGTTTTTAACCTCGAAAGCGATGATGTTAAAGGTAGAATTATAGGTCGGGAAGGTCGAAATATACGTGCGATTGAAGCTGCCACAGGAGTTGAAATTATTGTAGATGATACACCAGAAGCAATTATTTTGTCCTGCTTTGACAGTGTTAGACGAGAAGTAGCGAGACTTTCGCTTCACAAACTTGTAACAGATGGCCGCATACATCCTGCACGTATAGAAGAAGTGGTTAAGAAAACTACCAAGCAAATTGAGCAGGAAATCGTAGAAGTAGGAAAGCGTACGGTTATTGATCTAGGTATTCACGGTCTACACCCAGAATTGATCAAAGCTGTAGGACGTATGAAATACAGATCTTCTTATGGTCAGAATTTATTACAGCACAGTAGAGAAGTAGCAAAACTTTGTTCTGTTATGGCAGCAGAGTTAGGAGTTAATCCTAAACTGGCAAAACGCGCCGGATTGTTGCACGATATTGGTAAAGTTCCAGAAACAGAATCTGAAATGCCTCACGCATTATTAGGTATGGAATGGGCTGAAAAATACGGGGAGAAGGCTGAAGTATGTAATGCTATTGGAGCTCACCACGACGAGATAGAGATGAAAAATTTATTGGCTCCTATCGTTCAGGTTTGTGATGCCATTAGCGGTGCAAGACCGGGAGCGAGACGTCAAGTGTTGGATTCTTACATTCAACGTTTAAAAGATCTTGAGGACATTGCCTTTGGATTTGGAGGTGTTAAAAAGGCTTATGCAATACAAGCAGGACGCGAACTAAGAGTCATCGTAGAGAGTGAGAAGGTAAATGATGAAAAAGCGGCTTCTCTTTCTTTTGAAATTTCTCAAAAAATTCAAACCGATATGACGTATCCAGGACAAGTAAAGGTTACTGTGATACGGGAGACAAGAGCAGTAAATATTGCTAAATAACTAAAATCATTTTTTTAAAATATTAAACCCGGCTTCGAGCCGGGTTTATTTTTGCTTTTTTTATTATAACCGGTTATTTCAATGTTTGTAATTTTTTAACGCGGTCCCTTGTATAATCTAATGGGAAGCGATTATCTATCTCATTTAGATTCTGTTCACGTCCCAAAGTATACCACACGGTATCATTTCCTAATTGATTGTAGCACACTACGAGATCAGAAAGCACATTGTAGGCTCCACGCGTTTTTCCATTAGAAAGATCAGTATAAGAAACTGCAGCATACTCACTACAATCTATAAGGTTTTCTCCAGGACCGATATAGCTTTTGCCAGCTATCACTTGGCAACCCGCTGAGAAATTGGATCGACCTACACCAGACCAATGTATGTTTATAGATGAATTGGGTCCGCTCAAGCCTTTTTTAAGATCTGAGTCTGTAAGAGCATTATCAGAATCCTGATCTCTGAAAATAAGTACTCCAGTGGAGTATGGATTTAATGCTTTATAAATTTTTTCCTCACTACTTTTTTTGTGCCAGCTTAAACGGTATTTATGCTGTCCTTCGACAAGAAAGGCCTCATCATTACGATCTGCCATGGCGGCGCTGGGATCTGTACTTCCCCAAAATGTAAAAACCAATCCTTTTATCAACAACACAAAAAGGTCATCATTTTCTCTATTTCTAACGCCCTCTTGAGGATTGCGTCTTAATCCCAATAAATGTGTGTCATTTGCGTTAAAATGCCAATCCTTGGGAGCGTATGTGTCAGATTTACCATTAAATGCACTTACCTGTTTAAGAATATCATTAGGATGCTTAACGTAATATGTTTTGGCTGCTTGTAGCACGGCAAGCCATTCATTATATTCAGAACTGGGGTTGTTTGAAGTAAATTTTGTCCATTCGTTAGTTACGTTTTGATCAGTCCATCTTTGAACGTGCTCCCAGGTTTTAGTGCCAGCAATACCATCGGGCGTACCTATACTTTTTTCACCTTCTATAGAATAAACATATTCTTGAAAAAGACGTGTAGCAGCTTGTGTACCATACCCAAAAATTCCGCTTGCCTGAGTATTGGGAAAGAAACCTTTTACTTTTAAAAATTCCTGTAATTTCTTAACATCATTACCATTTACTTCTTCAAAATCCCTCCAGAGATTATTACCTTCATCTCTAAACTTATTCTTGCTTTTCAAGTTTGAAACCATACTCTTGTGGTAAGGTTCCAGAAAAGCACGCTTATCAGAAGGGAGTTTGCCTTGGTCGACACTGCCTAAACGTAACACAGCCATAATTAATTGATTTAAAATTGATTATGAAGTTACCCAAAAAAATAATGTTGTTAACTAGTAAAAACTAAAAAGGGGGAAAAACCCCCTTTTTTATAAATTATATTTAGATATAGATTTAATTCTCTTCAGTTGATGATTCATCCATAGAGTGATAAACATTTTGAACATCGTCATCTTCTTCAATTTTTTCAAGAAGCTTTTCTACTTCCTCTGCTTCCTCTGTACTCAATTTTTTAGTTACTTGAGGTATGCGTTCAAAACCGGAAGAAAGTATTTCTATTTCTTTTTCCTCTAATGCAGATTGTATAGCACCAAAACTTTCAAAAGGAGCATAAATTAAAATTCCATCTTCGTCTTCAAAAACTTCTTCAGCACCATAATCAATCAATTCCAATTCGAGTTCTTCGGGATCAATTCCTTCTGCTGGTATTCTAAAATTACAGGTATGATCAAACATAAATTCAACCGAACCAGAGGTACCCAGATTCCCATTGCACTTATTAAAATAAGAACGAATATTTGCAACCGTTCTATTATTGTTATCTGTAGCTGTTTCTATTAATATTGCAATACCGTGTGGAGCATATCCCTCAAAAAGGACTTCTTTATAGTCACCAAGGCTTTTATCACTCGCGCGTTTTATGGCGCGCTCAATATTGTCCTTTGGCATATTAACACTCTTTGCATTTTGAATCACAGCGCGCAAGCGGGAGTTGGTGTCTGGATCTGGTCCGCCCTCTTTTACGGCCATCACAATATCTTTACCTATTCTGGTAAATGCTTTTGCCATAGCGCTCCAGCGCTTCATTTTACGTGCTTTTCTAAACTCAAATGCTCTTCCCATAAAATTATTTTAATTCGGTCGTAAAATTAACAAAAAGGATGGTACTTGAAAATCTCATTTATAAATTGCAGCATAATATTTTAATCTTTTAATAGGAGATAAAATAGTAACTCATCAACTAATAAATCAAATTAATAATCCTATTCTTGGAGTGGATTATTCTCCAATGATTGATTCTATAGTATGTGCAAGTTTAAAATCTTTTTCTGTTACACCGCCGGCATCGTGTGTTGAAAGTGAAATGGATAATTCATTATAAACATTACTCCAGTCTGGATGGTGGTCTTGAGCTTCCGCCTCAAATGCTATGCGCGTCATAGTAGCAAAGGCTTCCTTAAAATTTTCAAATTCTATATTAGTGTGTATGGCATCTTCACTATATTCCCATCCTTCCAACTTTTGCAGACGTTCTTCAATAGTTTCTTGATCTAGTTTTTTCATGTTAGCTGTTTTTAAATTCAGCTTAAATTTACCAAGTAAGCATCTCAAACAAAAGGGATTTAAACAAGATTAACGTTTATAAAAAAGGCAGTATTTATTGTATTGCAAATTGTTATTGATGGCCTTGTAAGAACTATTACATTTGCAAAAAACCGATATAATGACAAATTCTGAAATAAGAAATTTAGAGCCGAAGAATATTTGGAAAAACTTTGCTGATTTAAATGCTGTGCCACGTCCCTCAAAAAAAGAAGAGCGTGTAATAGCTTTTATGAAAAGTTTTGGAGAGAATCTTGGACTAAAAACTATTGTAGATGAAGTTGGCAATGTAATTATAAGCAAGCCTGCTAGTGAAGGAATGGCGGACAGAAAAGCTATTGTTCTGCAATCTCATTTAGATATGGTTCATCAGAAAAATAATGATACCCAATTTGATTTTGATAAGGAAGGGATTCAAATGAAGATTGAAGGGGATTGGGTAAAAGCAAAAGGTACAACCTTAGGTGCTGATAATGGGCTTGGAGTGGCAACTATTATGGCTATTCTAGAAAGTAAAACGCTTGTACATCCAGCTATTGAAGCCTTATTTACAATTGATGAAGAAACAGGGATGACAGGCGCTATGGGTTTAAAAAGCGGCCTTTTAAATGGGGAGATCTTACTAAATCTTGATACTGAAGAGGACGATGAGATAGGGATAGGCTGTGCAGGAGGAGTAGACATTACAGCCACCCGAAGTTATAAGGAGGAAGCCACTGAAGCAGAAAAAACTGGTTTTAAAATCACAGTAAGCGGTTTGCAAGGTGGACATTCTGGGATGGATATACACAAAGGTCTTGGGAATGCCAATAAAATAATGAATAGAATATTACTGGATGGTTTTGAAGATTATGGCTTGCGTATAGCGTCTCTTGAAGGCGGTGGACTACGTAATGCGATACCTAGAGAAAGCGTAGCTGTTGTTGCAGTTGACAATATAATCCTGGAAGCATTTTTACAGGATATGAAGGAAACAGCTAAAACAATTAAAGAAGAGTACAAAACCCTAGAACCCAATCTTGAAGTACAAGTTGAGAAAGTACAAACTCCAGAGACAGTTATGAGTCTGGGAGTACAAGAAGGATTAACCAGAGCTTTGCAGGCTGCTTGGAATGGTGTTTATAGAATTAGTCCTGATATACCAGACTTAGTAGAAACGTCTAATAACGTAGCCCGCGTGTCTGTTAAAGAAAAACAGATCGAAATTTTATGCTTAACTAGATCTTCTGTAGAATCTTCGCGTATTGATCTGGCAAATACTCTTAGATCTGTTTTTGAACTGATAGGATGTGAAGTTACTTTCTCTGGTGAATATCCAGGGTGGCAACCAAATATGGAAAGTCCGATTTTAAATGTTTTAAAGGAAAAATATAAGGAATTAAATAATGAAGAAGCTCACGTAGCTGCTTGTCACGCCGGGTTGGAATGTGGGATATTGGGGCAGAATTATCCAGAAATGGATATGATTTCATTTGGTCCAACCATAAAAGGCGCTCATTCTCCAGATGAACGCGCAAGTATTTCTTCTGTTCAGAAATACTGGAAGTTTGTACAAGAAATTTTAAAGGATATTCCTAAGAAAAGTTAGGATTGAAATTTAATGAAAAACAAAAGCCCGCTATTTGCGGGCTTTTTGCTTAATATATTTGATTGAATTATTCTTGTATTCCAATCAGTTCGATTTCAAAAACCAAATCTGATTTTGGTGGAATTATTTGATATTGGCGCTCTCCATATGCTAGGTGATAAGGAATAAAAAGCGTCGCCTTATCTCCAACCTTCATTTGCTGAACCCCTTCGCGAAAACCAGCTATCATTTGTGCCTCTGGGCTATAAGCTACAGCATACGGTTGATATTGCTCTGCAGAAGGACGAGTCTGCTTGCCATATTTATCTGCAACAGATTTCATACTGGTATCTAAAAGATCCCCATTAGTAAAATAACCTGCATAGTCCACCAATACCATTTGACCTGTTCTAGGTTGTGGTCCTTCACCTTTTTCTGTGAAATAAATTGACAATCCACTTTCAAGTTCTTTTGCTTCTTTGCGTTGCTCGTCAAATTTTGTTCTTACCTCTTCAAGCATAGCTGCTTTTTCTTCTGCAGCTGCACTGTCTGCTTCAGCTTTAGCAGAAAGCTCTTCTTCAAAAACTTTAGGAGCGTCAAATCTCTTTGCAGCACTTCCTTTACGAATTATATTTACCTCTGTGATATTAACAGGAGTTTTAGGTCTACCTGCAGAAGGATTTGACATTTCGACATTGCTTATGGTATCAAGAATTTCAAAACCAGAAATAAGCTTTCCGAATACCGTATGGCAGCTTACTCGTGGATTCTCACAATCCTTCATGTTCCCGGCAAGGTCATAACCATCAAGATGTGGCGTAGGTTTAGAAGTTATGAAAAACTGACTTCCATTTGTGCCAAAACCTGAATTTGCCATAGAAAGAATACCGGTAGTGTCATGTCTAAGATCAGGTCTAACCTCATCGTGAAATTTATAGCCTGGACCACCAGCACCCGTTCCTTGTGGATCTCCTCCCTGAATCATAAAATCTTTAATGATTCGGTGAAATGTAAGGCCATTATAAAAAGGTTTCCCTTTGTAAGCAGAATCTACTTTTGTGCTCGTTCCTTCAGCCAATGCAACGAAACTTGCTACAGTAGCAGGAGTCTGGTCAAAATATAATTGGGCAAGCATTGTTCCTTTATCAGTTACAATTTCTGCGTACATCCCATCTTCTAAATCTGGATATTTATCATCACATGCCACAAGGGTAAGCAATGCGGTAAAAAGAACTAGAGTTAGTTTTCTCATAAGTTAATCATCTAAATTTTTATTTTTTATTTCATTAAGGGTAACCTTGGATTGTATAGGCAGATTAGAACCTATTTTATCTTCAAAACCGTAATAACCAAAGGCTTTATGGGAAGGAAAGAGAAAAGTGACTGTTTCTCCTGGCTTCATTAGTTTAATACCATCTCTTAAACCCGATATTAATTCTTGATTACTTTGATCTATCTGGTAAGTTTGTGTGCCCAATTCTGACTTAGAAACAATAGGCTCTCCAGAAATTGAACTAATATCATAATCAAATGTAACGAGATCTCCTAATTGTGGAGTTGCCATAGCAGTGGTATCTTTTACATTATAGAAATACCAAAAGCCGTTTTCTGAAGCAATATACTCCCGTTGGGGATTGTTTTTTATAATATCCTTAATTGCAGTTTCTTCAGCTTTATTCAGTTTTTTATTCCGGGCTATTGAAGCATCTATATAGGAGCCTGTACTTTGAGAGACGGGTCGTCGGGCTTCAGGGGTTTTACAACTAATTACAATTAGAAGTAATGAAAAGACAATGAGTAATTTATTCATTTAAAGCGTCTTTATATTGGGGCAATATACTAATAAAATATTCTACGGTTTTTTCTAAAGAGGCTTTGTATTTTCCACCGGCAGCGTTAATGTGACCACCACCTTCAAAATGCTCTCTAGCCAATTTATTTGCAGAAAAATCACCTTTAGAACGAAGTGAAATCTTTATTATTCCCTCTTGTTTATTTTCTATAAAAATGACTGCAAAAACGATGCCTTCCAGTGCTAAACCATAATTTACAAAACCTTCAGTATCTCCTTTTTCAAAATTAAAAGAATCCAGCTCTTCCTGAGATAAAGTAATATAGGCAGTTTTAAATTCTGGAAGCACATTAAGATTGCTTAAGGCTTTCCCAAGCAACTGCATACGCTGAAAACTATTGGCATCATAAATCTGCTCGTGAATGTAGGCGTTATCTGCACCACTTTCTACAAGATGAGCTACTACCCGATGTGTATCAGCTGTTGTTGATCTAAACCTAAAGGAGCCGGTATCTGTCATAATACCCGTATACAGACAAGTCGCAATATCCTTGTCAACCAGTTCTGTTGCGTCAAGCATTTCCAAAGTGTGATACACCATTTGACTCGTGGCACAAATATTAACGTCACTATAAGTCACTACTGCGTAATCATCAGGTTGCTGATGGTGGTCAATCATTATAAAATCGGCATCCGCCTTTTCTAAAAATGTTCCCATTTCTCCAGTGCGTGAAAGCGAATTAAAATCTAATGTGAATATGATATCTGCAGCGGTGATGAGTTTCTGAGCCTCATCAATCTGTTGTTCATATTTTACTACAGTATCATCAAATGGTAGCCATTTTAAAAATTTGGGATAATCATTTGGTGCAATAACGGTGGCATCGTGACCTGTTTTTTTAAGGTATTGATACAATCCCAATGTAGAACCCATAGCATCTCCATCCGGATTTCTGTGCGGTACAATGACTATTTTTTTAGGGGCTGCAAGTAATTCTTTGAGCTTAGCTATAGCTTCTTTTTCCATAAGGGGCGAAGATACGATTTCTTCATAAAGAGGTAATATTAGAATTTTTAAATTTGATAGCTGCTAAAACAAATTAAATGAAATTATTAAAGAGCTCAGTATTTTTAAGCATTGCCTTATTACTTATTTGCTGTAAGACCCAAAAAAAAATTGAAGAATCCACTGTTCAAATCAAGAGCGATGCAGACTTTACAATAGCCTTTGGCTCCTGCAATAAAACCACCTTAAATAATCCGTATTGGGATGATATCTTAGCGATAGAGCCAGATGTTTTTATTTGGGGCGGAGACGTTGTTTATGCAGATACTCGGGATATG
>CAXBEL010000126.1:0-13141 GCA_963974735.1 uncultured Flavobacteriaceae bacterium
CTTTTATTGAGTAATCGTTTGCATGTCCTACTATTAGGACAAGTCTTTGAATGTATCCCGATGGCTCTTGAGTTTAATCAATTAAAAACACTTAAAATTAGAAATATATTTAATAGCATTGGAATGGAGGATCATATATATGATGAAATTTCAATGAATCAATTGAAGATCCTTTTTACCGATATTGAAAGTCAGCAATTTAAACTGCGACAAGTGAACCACAAACAAAAAGATGTTTTTAATAAGAGATTAGCAAATATTTTCAAAAAGTAAGTAATGGGTATTTATTTATTTTTGTTGTTTTTATTGTTACTGTTTTATCTTGTAAAGGGTAATAACAACTCTTTTGGTTTTGTTTTATTTGTAGTTATTGTTTTTATTTTAGTTAGTGCGCTAAGATCAGAAACTGTTGGTATTGATCATATTGGTTATAAAAGGGGCTTTGAATATGATCTTCGTTTTGATACTTTTGCCGGACATTTGTTTAAATGGGATGTAGGATGGCTGCTGCTGAATTACATAGTTATGTTTCTGCATGACAGTTGGTTTGTCATGCTTGTTATAATTGCTATATTGACAGTGTATCCTATGTATTATGTTTTTAAAAAATATACTCCGGATCCACTATTTGCAATGCTGATATACTTCTTGTTATATAGTTATATATTGTCATTTAGTCTCATTAAACAAAGTGTTGCTATATCTTGGGTTGTACTAGCGTTATATTTTTTTAATAATCAAAAGAATTTCAAGTCACTTTTCTGCGGAATTGTAGCTTGTGCAATACATTATTCTACCCTGTTTTTTTTACCCGTTGCTTTTATTGCGGCTAAAGTTAAGATAAAACGTAAATTTGTGATCCCTATTCTGGCAAGCACTTTTCTTTTTGGTTTGTTTAGCTCACAAAGTTCTTTAGTTAGTAATTTAATTAGTTTGTTGCCTTTTGAGAAATATGCCAATTATTCTGACTATAAAGCAGATGTTGTTGTTAATCAGTTTAATTCCTATTTATATATTTTACCTAAAAATATTTTTTGTATTTTGATTTTCTATCACTTACAGGGTTCAATATATTCATTTTTTAAAAATATTTTATTTTTCAATTTGGTGATTGCGAATTTATTCTATACTTCTATACCTCTTATTAGTCGTTTTGTGTTGTATGGTTTTCAGATAGAAATATTGTTATTAGTTTACTACACATATCAATTTAATGGAGAAAAACATAAATTGGCAAAACTTAGTGTATTTGTTTATTCATTCTTTTATTTTGCTTATAACTTGATGACAAACCGTGGTGGAGTTATACCTTATGACTTCGATTTAAATGTTTTTTTATAATAATCCCCAAATGCATCAAACCGCTATTATATATCATTATTTTGCTACTTACCGATTGCCTATTTTTTTGGAGCTTATGCAGTCCCAAAAAGTGGAGTTTACATTGTTTTCTGGAATCGATAGTGAAATTCCTATAAATAAGATAGATACGAATTTGTCTAAGTTACCTATTGAAAAAGGAGGATTGCGATGGAAATTTTTAAAAAATTATTGGTTATTAAATAAGAGGTTTTTGTGGCAGTCGGATCTATTATCTTTGGCATTAAAATCAAATTTCAATTCTTATATTTTTTTGGGATCTCCTTATTTTATTACAACTTGGCTAGCAGTATTAATTGTACGGCTACGTGGGAAAAAAGCTTATTTCTGGATGCACGGAGTATATAAAAATAAACCTACTAAGATTGACTGGTTAAAGCTTTATATCTTTTATAAAATCCCTACAGGTTTTTTTCTTTATGGTAACAGAGCACTATCGGTTCTGCGTAAATATAAGGTTAAGCCTGACTTACATATGCATGTAATTTATAATTCTTTAGACTATAAGAGAAGTTTAAAAATGAGAAAGTTTGTAATAGATGATGAATTGAAAAATTATAGGTTGTCTTATTTTGGTTCTGCCGATATTCCTGTAATCATATTTATTGGGAGATTGAATCTTGTTAAGCGAATTGATATGTTGATTAATGCACAAGCTTTTTTAAAACATAGTAATGGTGTAATACCTTTTAATGTATTACTTATTGGAGATGGAGAGGAAAGGCTAAAACTAGAGAAGCAATCCATTGATTTGGGATTAGAAGAACACGTTAAATTTTTAGGTGCGATTTACGATGAAGAAGTAAATGCAAATGCTCTTCTTTATGCTGATTTGTGTGTTACACCGGGGGAAGTAGGACTTACTGCAATGCATGCAATGTCGTACGGAGTACCTGTGATTTCTCATAATAATTTTGATGTTCAAATGCCCGAGGTTGAGGCTATTAAAGTTGGTGTAACAGGTGATTTATTTCAGTATGGAGATATTGAAAGTCTTTCTGAAACAATATACTGTTGGCTTACAAACTATCCGGTGAAAACAAATGAAGTTATGAAAGCATGTTTTTCAGTTATTGATACCTATTATAATCCTCAATATCAAAAAAGTGTAATAGAATCTGTTCTTTTAAAGGATTAATATTCTATGGATTTACTAATAGTTTTTAAGAATAGTGATACTTTGGCAAGTTTATATCGATTTTATAAACGGCTAAAAATTAAATATTTATATAGACTCAAACGTGTTCATCCCACATTTAACATAGGAGGGAAATCAAATATAAGTAAGGACTTTGTAGCGGGGGAATATTCGTATGTAGGTTCAGGTGGACTTATTTATCCTGGAGTTTCTATAGGACGGTACACAATGTTGGCTCAGAATGTTCAAATAATCGGGGATGATCATAATTTTAACCTTGTGGGTATTCCTTCTACTTTTTCTGGAAGACCTAATCTTCGTAGAACAAGAATTGGTAGAGATGTTTGGATTGGCGCTAATTCTATTGTTATGGCCGGTGTTAAAATTGGAGATGGAAGTATTATAGCTGCAGGATCTGTAGTCACTAAAGACATACCTTCATTTTCTATTGTTGGTGGAGTTCCAGCAAAATTTATTAGAAAAAGATTTCCAACAGAGGAAGATGAGAGAATTCATTTGATGATGCTTTATGGACCTGTTCTAAAAAATGTTAGAAATAAGCCTATACAAATTGATAAAGCTTGCGTAGAGTAATTTTTTTAAAGTTCTTATATCAAGTTTTGATTCTTTAATCAATTGAACCGTGTTTCTAGCTGAGTAGCTTTTTTGTTCTTAGAATTTTATTAAAGTATATTTTTTTATTTTTTTCTTATTGTTATTCATTGTAATAATTACCTTACTGTTCATGTGGATCTAAAGTATACAATTGATTAGCAATTTAACTGATAATTATTATACTGTTCTTTCTAGTTGTATCAGGGAGAGATAGGAAAAATATTTTTGGTTAAGTTATGATTAGTTAATTTTATTATTGTTTTAGTTGGTGGGTAATTATTTTAATCTGTTAGTATTTAACTATAGAGATTCTAGCATGTCTTATATACCTGAAATAATTTCTATTTGTTATTGGAATTGGAGCAGTAGTATATCAAAAGAAATTGCAATGGTTTTCCTATTCTATTTAGTTACTTTTTGTTTTTTTGTTACAATAAATATTGAAACATATTCGGCTGTTGAAACAGCTATTTCAAAGATTATGAGAAAAGATTTACGACTATCGAATATATAAATTTTAAAATGTTATTTTGGAGAGTATTTGTTGTATTCATATTTAATGTTAAAAGTAAGATTTAATGCAATGAAGTATTTTTTTGTTTTCTTAATTTATGTTGCGTGTTCTTGTGCCTCATTGCCTAAGGTAAACACTCTTATCTATGAGAATGATTTTGAAGAAGGTGTTGAAAATAGTAAAATCCTAAATAGAATTAAAAGTAATGGTTTGTCTAACTCTCACAATTTAAGTTTTCAGTATTCAAAGGGAAGTGAAGAAAATAGATATGCAAGAATAGTTCCAGACCCTTTGAATGAGAATAACAACGTTTTGGATATGAACATTTCTTCTAAAGGTTTAGAGGCGCGTCAACGTGTGCAGGCAAGTTTTTCATCTGTTCCAAACCTCAAAGAAATAAGGCAGACAGTTCGAGTTTTTTTTAGCCCTGATATGGAACATTTAACCCAATATCAAAATGCGTTTACGTGGCTTATATTAGCAGAATGGTGGAACAGTGCGCCCAAAAACTGGAATACCCCAAACGTTTACAGAGTTTCACTTCGTGCTGTTAAGGCTGAAGGTAATAACAAATCACTTCACTTTAAGGTTGATGCCCAATCGGTAACTTATTCTAAACAACGACCTAGAATGGGTACAGGTGCTATATTTAAAACTGAGTGGGAAAAGACCAACAAAAAATTTGTTATACCCTATGGTAAGTGGCTCACGTTTGAATACCATATTAAAGCAGGCGATAGTGAAAATGGCTTGTTTTATATGTCGGTCACACCCGATGATGGTAAAAAGCAAGTGATTTTCAATATAAAAGGTGCGACTCAGAGTTTAAATTATAATGAGAATCAAAGTTATAATTTTTGGAGTCCAATGAAGCTATACACCTCAGATGAGATTAGCGATTTTATGTTAAAAAACAGGAAATCACTTCAAGTGTATTTCGATGATTTAAAAGTTTGGAAGTTAAATAACTAAATGGCTATTGAAAGTAAAACTCTCCCAAATTTTTTTTAATCGGATTAAATAGAATTGTAGGTAAAGGGATAAAATTTTTATGGTGTTTTATTAATCACTTTATTTTGAGTTGGATCCTTTGTAAAGTAGTTCTACTGAAGCTCTTCGCTTGGTATTTCTTTAGTTATTGCACTGATAATAGAGCTAATGTTGGCTATGTAATTTAGTGTAGCGATTCCATTGTTTCTATTTAATTTAATGAATTTATTTTTCTTTAGCTTTTAATATGATACTTCTTAGCAATTCAGGTTTTTGCACTGAAATAACACTTGTGTTGTTTTGCTTAAATTTATTTAGCAGTTAAAATGGTTATAGATATTGTATTGCGACAAAAAATTAAAGAGGCACTAAAACCTAAATGACGAATATTCTCACCATAATTTTCATTAGACATGAATGTCTTGTTTTAATTTTAACGAGTGATAATGCAATCAAAAGTTAAACTCGCAGATTTTAAGCCAACGGGCTTAGACAGGGGAAGAAGTAAGCTCATAGAAATCCTTTGGTATTTTACAAAAATGGCTTTTTTTTTGACTGCTCTTCCTTTTCCAAATAGTGTTAAAGTTTTTTTGTTGAAAGGATTTGGTGCTAAAATTGGGGTAGGGACTATTATTAAACCTCGTGTAAATATTCACTTTCCTTGGAAGCTATCAATTGGAAATCATGTATGGATTGGTGAAGAGGCTTTTTTGCTCAACTTCGAAACGCTAACTATAGGCAATAACGTTTGTATTAGTCAAAGGGCTTTTCTCTGTAGTGGTAATCATGACTACCGTGATCCCGCTATGCCCTACAGAAATGGACCAATTACTTTAATGGATGGTTCTTGGGTGGGAGCTTCTGTATTTGTAGGTCCAGGTGTAACTATAGGTAAGGATAGTGTTATAGCTGCCGGTTCAGTAATTACTAGGTCTGCACCCGAAAACTCCATTTTCAGGGGTAATCCTGCAGAAAATGTTGGATTAAGATGGAAGTGAAATTATCTTTAGCAATGTCAAATTTTGTTAGTCGTTTCATTCTTGTTATTTCTCTTATTTTCTTATTGGGAGATTTAATTGCGCAAAGCCTACCTGCGGGCTATTTTGTTTTAGAGGAGAATCAGCGAAGAGGGCAGCTTATTCCCTCCTTAGCGGATTCTAGTACAATTCAGTCAGGTTTTGTACAGCGAAATGGACTGAGGTTTAATACCCCTCTCGATGAAAATAAAGTTGAATTTGGTTTGGCACCTGCTCGATTAAGTACATTTTATAATTCCGCCAGACCTTATTGGTACAGTCCTCAAGGCATGATTCCAGGCAAAGGTGGACAGGTTTATGTATCGGCAGGAGCATATGTAACTCATAAATTCTTCGAATTTGATTTCCAACCTGAAATTAATGTAGCACAAAATTCTTCTTATACTGGTTATAGGCCATTGATTGGAGAAAATGTGAATTTTGTTTTTTATCAAGGCCTAAGACGTGGGGATCAGCCGGAAACCTATGGCGAGGGGAGATATTCTAGAGTTGGGTTTGGACAATCAAAGGTTGTAGGGAAAGTTGGGGCTTTTGAAGCTGGTATATCCACTAGGAATCTTTGGTGGGGCCCTGGGCAATGGAATGCATTGACATTTTCTAATAATGCTCCCGGTTTCATTCACGCTACTATTGGGACGCATCGTCCAGCTAAGACCTTCTTTGGGAGCTTTGAATTTCAATTAATTTCTGGTTTTCCGAAATCAAAAAAGTATACACCTCTTCAACAGGATGATTTGAATAGTTTTGTTGGAGGACAGCACCGGAATAGGTACCGTTATTTAAATGCATTGACCTTTTCTATCCAACCCAAATGGATAAAAGGGTTGCACATTGGTGCTACCCGTACGGTTCAGACATTTAGGGATTCGGTTGATACAAAAAATTTTATTGATTTGTTCCCCGTATTCTGGGGTGTAACCAAGCAGTCGGTAGGATCTGATTTAATTGGCGAATCAGATAGGGGACGCGATCAGCAGATTACTGTTTTCTTTAGACAGGTAATCCCTCAAGCCGGTATGGAGTTTTATGGAGAGTTTGGAAGAAGAGACCATGCACTCAATATGCGTGATTTGATTATTAGTCCTGCCCACTCCAGAGCCTATTTATTGGGCTTAAATAAGGTGTTTGCTTTACCTGGAAAAAAACTAATACAGATTAGATCAGAAATGACCCAACAGGCACAATCTATCAATTGGATTACCAGAGCAAATAGCACTACTCCTTGGCATACAAACGGGACCATTGGTGGATTTACCAATTGGGATCAGGCTATGGGTGTGGGGGCAGGGATGGGAGCCAATGTGCAGATGATAGAAGTTTCCCTTGTGGAAAATCTTAATAAACTGGGGATGTACTTTGAAAGAAGAGCGCCATTTGCAGACTTTTACGACACAGCTGATCTTGCTAAAAATGGCTACAAACCCTGGATAGATTTTACTGCTGGGCCAGTATTTGATCATCAATGGGGTAATTTAATTTTCTCGGGCAGAATGCTGTTTACCTATGCATCCAATTATTACTGGTCCCAGGAGTTGGGATCGCAGCAGGATGTAGATTTTCCAAAGCAAAACAATCTTTTCTCCACTAGTACACAGGTGAATCTGATTTACTTGTTCAAGTAGGAGAACAGTAACCGTTCTAACGCTTAACACTAATTCTGTTAATAGTTAATCTGTTAAACGTTAAATCCAATGTTGAGTAGAGACCCTTAATCCTTAACCTTTAACCCCTTCCAACTTTAAACCCTTTTAACCTTACCACTCCTCCCAACCATCCGCAGTGTATCTGAGCACTTTTTCTTTGAGTCCTGCGGCAATAACTCCACCAATCCCCCCAATGCGAATTTTAGTTTTTGGAATTAACTACGCTCCCGATCTCACAGGAATAGGGAAGTACACAGGAGAAATGTGTGCTTTTCTTGCTGCTAAGGGACATGAGGTAACCATGATTACCGCACATCCTTACTATCCTCAGTGGGAACTGGCTGAAGGCTATCCCCGATATTCTTGGAAGACAGAGCTGATAGACGGAGTAAATGTAATCCGTTGTCCCTTATACATCCCAAATGACCCCTCTGCCAAGAAGAAAATCCTTCATGAATTGTCCTTCCTGGCAAGCACTTTCCCGGTCTGGTTAAAGCAGTTCTTTAAAAAGAAATACGAGTACGTGATTTGTCTGAATCCTCCCTTTCACCTGACCATTTATCCCTTACTGATGAAGTGGTTGCGCGGAAGCAAATTAATCAGTCATGTCCAGGATCTTCAGGTAGATGTGGTCAATGACCTAAACCTCATCAGCAACAATGCCATGATCAATCTCATGTTTGCTTTTGAGAAGTTCTATTTCCAGCAAAGTGACTACGTGAGCACGATCAGCCTGGGAATGCAGCGGAATATTGCCGGCAAAGGTATCCCTGGATCCAAACAATGGCTCTTTCCAAACTGGGTGGATGCCCGGTTTATCAGCCCCATGACCAAGGAGGAATCGCTAAGAACTGCCTTTGGTCTGAAGCAAACGGATAAAGTTGTGTTATACTCCGGAAATATGGGGGAGAAGCAGGGCTTGGAATACATATTGGACGTGGCTCTGAGATTTAAGGGGCAGGCTGATGTAGAGTTTGTGATCGTGGGCAATGGGGGAGCCAAGAAGCGACTGGAAGAGTCGGCGATTGAAATGGAATTGGATAATGTACGTTTTTTTCCACTTCAGCCTTACGAAGAGCTTTCCAGATTACTGGCCATAGCAGATGTTCATCTGGTGTTGCAAAAGAAAGAAGCCTCCGACCTGGTGATGCCCTCAAAGCTTACTGGGATATTGGCTGCTGGAGGACTTGCTCTTATCACTGCGGTAGAAGGAACAAGTCTATATGATGTGGTCAATGAGCATAATATGGGCGTACTTATTGAGCCAGGTTCTACTGAAGCATTAGTTCAGGGGATCAAGGACTGTATTGATGGAGACGATATAGATGCAATCAAGACTAATGCACGTAATTATGCCCTTGAGTTTCTTACAAAAGATGTAGTGCTGGGAAACTTTGAAGAAAAGCTACTGACAAATAAGTAAACACTTTCAATAACTAACAAAAAAAGGGAAGCGCAAGCTTCCCTTTTTTTGTTAGTTAAACTATATAAATTATCTGCTTAAAATGCATTTTCATGTCCGGTAATCAATGATTTGGCTGTCATCCAGATAATTTTGATATCCAAGGAAGGGCTCCAAGTTTTGATATAATACATATCCAGTTTATATCTAAAATATATGGAATTTGAAACACTAGTTTCACCTCTATATCCCCTGGCTTGCGCCAGGCCGGTAATCCCTGGTTTTACCAAATGTCTGTTTTTAAACCCTTCGATTTCATGGGAATGGGCTTCATTTTGCACCAAAATATGGGGTCTAGGCCCTACAATTGACATATTGCCATAGATTACGTTAAGTATTTGGGGCAGTTCGTCCAGACTTGTCTTTCTGAGTACTCTTCCTACCTTGGTGATCCTAGAATCATTACGGGTAGCCATTTTCAGATTGGCTTCATCATTTACTACCATTGACCTAAACTTGTAACAATTAAACCGGGAATTATAGATCCCCTCTCTTTCCTGTTGGAAAAATACAGGGCCAGGGGAATCTAATTTTATCAAAATTGCAATTATAGGAAATAGCCACCAGCCAACTATTAACATAAAGCCTATAGAACAGAACAAGTCAAATGACCTTTTAAAGGTTAAGTTTATCCAATTCATATCTTCTGATACAATATGTTCGTTTTTCTCATTGAATAAATTACTAGAATTAAGATACAGTTCAGTACCTCCACTATTTTGGATTAAATAATTCGTTCTCATATAGTTGCATTGATATTAGTAAAAAATTTATCGTTTCCGATTACTTTGGGTGTAATAAAGTCGTTTTTAAATTATGTTATTCCCAATTAATGTGCCCTTTTTGTGGGAATACGCTAATTTTTTCTTTGATACACTAATATAGCAGAGATATTTTTTGCTTCATTTATTGCTCACCCATATAATTATAAATATGACTTTTTTGTAAATGAACAGCGATTATAAAGTATGTACGTCCGCTTTGCTGCCAGTAAAGTAAAAATGGTAAACTTAACGCCTAAGGCCACTTTTCAGCCTGTCCCGCCACTGCCGGGGTCTTCGCTGATCGGCCTATTTATAGCTATCGGTATGCCTTACTGAGCAAATAAATTTTGGTTATTCAATGGAGGCAAAAATGACAACGTTTATTGAAGTTTAAAAAGCATTTTCATGCCCCGTAATCAATGATTTGGCCGTCATCCAGATAATTTTGATATCCAAGGAAGGGCTCCAAGTTTTGATATAGTACATATCCAGTTTATATCTAAAATAAATGGAGTTTGACTCATGGGTCTCTCCTCTATAGCCTCTTGATTGAGCCAAACCGGTAATCCCAGGCTTTACTATATGTCTCTTTTTATAACCTTCTATTTCCAGTTCATGTGCGTTGTTTTGCACCAATATGTGGGGTCTTGGGCCCACTATGGACATATTACCATAAATCACATTTAAAATCTGGGGTAATTCATCTATGCTGGATTTTCTGAGGAATTTACCTACCCGCGTTATTCTAGGATCATTTTTAGTCGCCATCTTTAAGTCAGCCTCTTTATTGACTACCATAGAGCGAAACTTGTAGCAATTGAAGCGGGAATTATAAATTCCTTCTCTTTCTTGCTTGAAAAAAACTGGCCCTTTAGAGTCCAGTTTGATGAATATTGCCACAATAGGAAACAGCCACCAGCCTATAAAAACCATAAAGGCAAAGGCGCAACTTAAATCTATTAGTCGCTTAAGGCTGAGGTTTAGCCAATTCATTTTTTCGGAAATGATAACCTCATTCCCATCCTGAAGCATTTCCTGAGAACTTACATATAGATCGAAATTCCCAATCCTTTTTCGTAAATATTCTGTCATATAGTTGGCGGTTTCCTAAAAAAGTACTCTCTAAGGTTAATTTGGGTTAATCAAAGGTCACTTTTATTCCATTTAATTCAAAAAGAACAGCTGTTTTTTTGTAAATACATAAAATTGTATTTTGTCCTTATTGAATATTAAGAAGTTGCTTTTTTAGTTTATTAGTGAAAATAAAAGCATCAATCCTGCCACTTTTTGAAGAAATCGCATTAAAGTTGTAGCGCTATTAGTTATTGCTACGTCTAGCATCTGAACACTAACCCAACCTTCATGTATTTTATTTTTGCTTTTTTATCCTCCCTTGTAGTTGGAACTCTATTTTTTCCTGTTCTGATCAAGCTCTTGGAGAGGTATCAGATATCTGATACACCGGGGGGAAGGAAAATTCATCAGGCCAAAATACCATCCATGGGTGGGATTGGATTTTTTATAGCTGTAGCTATCTCTATGGCGATATGGGGCTGGGAATTTCCCAAGCTAGAAATGCCTTATATTCTAGGGGCAATCTCCATCATGTTTTTCGTAGGCCTAAGGGATGATATCGTAGAGCTAAGCGCTGTAAAGAAGATTTTGGGACAACTCATTGCCGTTGTTTTGGTTGTTGTAGTTGCTGATATCAGAATTAAAGGTTTTCACGGGTTTTTAGGGATAGGAGAATTTCATGTGATAGGTAGCTATTTTTTCTCAGCCTTTACCTTGTTGGCTCTTACCAATGCATTTAACCTAATTGATGGCTTGGATGGACTTGCAGGGAGTATCGCATCCATAGTCTTTACTTTATTGGGGATTTGGTTTTTATACCTAGGTTATTTTAGTTATTCCATCTTGTGTTTCACCTTTTTAGGAGCAGTAATAAGCTTTTTGTTCTTTAACTGGCACCCAGCTAAGATTTTTATGGGAGATACAGGTTCCCTTACCCTGGGTTTCACTATGGGAACTTTGATTTTAGCTTTTATGGAGTATAATATTTTGCTCCCAAACAGTAATAGTTGGAAGTTTGAACCTTCATTTTCTGCTGGGGTGGCCCTGATGATGTTTCCATTATATGATATGGGAAGAGTTTTTATTAGAAGGATATCTCAAGGTAAGGGGCCAATGACACCTGATAAATCTCATGTACATCATTTCCTTATGAGAATAGGTTTAAAGCATAATGAAGTTACGTTGCTATTAAGTGCGCTACAGTTAGGGATTGTGCTTTTGGTTGTTTTAATGAGAGACTTCTCGGACAATATAGTACTTCCGTCTATAGTTTTGATATCTATCTTCTTAGGATACAGGCTTGATAAGGTGACTGTTCACTACCTGAAAAAGAAAGTAGCCAAGCAGCCTAAGGTTCTTGAAATCAGAAGGGTAAAAAGTCGTCAAAGAGCCAAGATTAAACTGGATAAGTCTGAATTTAATGATTCCTCAAAAGTTAATTTGAATTAGCAGGATTATTCCATTTAGACTGGCTTTTTCACATATCATATTCCGAAGCTTTCTTTCCACTCGATTGCTCTTCCGTCAGGCCTGTTCATTTCTCCTCAGGTTCAGCTGAAGCATTCTTCGGACTTCTGAACAGCCAACCTCCAACCTCCAACCTCCAACTTCCCTGCTTCCCAACCTCCAACCACTTACATCCAACTATCCGTTTCCATCTTGCTGGCACTCAGCCTTCTTCTCCGATGATGCTCGCGTGGCCAGCGCTATAGAAATAATTAATTCTTTTAAACCCAGGGTTACGTCGTGCCTCCTTACCCTGGGCTAGAATATTGCCGCCCTTTCAGGGCTTTCATCCAGGGTTGAAACCTGATGGGACTTCCAAAATGCCATTGGCCTGAATGAAAATTGCTGGCACAACCATGTACTATATTGTAAGTACTGATGGTATCAGTTACAGAAGGCCTTGAGAATATGCGTTTTTTGGTGTGAAGTCCTAGCCGTTAAGAAAATTGGCTAGCCCCTGAGTGGGCGAAGGGGATCCGCCGATTTTTAGGCGTAGACAAATACCAAAAATCAAATTGGTGAATTAGTTTTCAGTTAGTACTGGCTTTCACCAATTTGAAGCATAGGCTCGGCCAAAGACTTTTGGATACTTTTGGTCTCAAAAGTATCAGCGAAGAAAAATTGACATTAGCTTTTCTGCTCGATAAAGGAATTCAGACTTACCTATCTGATCCAAATCTCCCGTCTTGAATCCAACTCAATGCAGTCTCCAACCTCCTTGCTTCCCAACTGTATCAAGATCAAAGAACAATATTCAACTAGTACATTGTCTAGTTTTTAGGGCGGGGAGGAGGTCAAAATAGCGGGCCAGCGTTAGGCTAGTGCGGCTGAAGCATTATTTTGACAAAGGTTTTTGTTTCTTTTTGCCTTCAAAAAGAAAGGGAGAAAAATGCTGACCCACTTGAACCTCTCTCATTGCAGTCTCCTGATTGCCCCCAACTTCATCATTCGGACTTCTAAACAGCCAACCTCCAACTTCCCTGCTTCCCAACCTCCAACCAATTACAACCGGCAACCA
>CAXBEL010000127.1:0-13115 GCA_963974735.1 uncultured Flavobacteriaceae bacterium
TGATGGGAACTTCAACTTGTGATATTATTGTTTCAGATAGAAGTGTGGTAAATACCAAAACTGTGAAAGGAATTTGCGGCCAGGTAGATGGCTCTGTAATTCCTGGAATGATTGGGCTCGAGGCCGGCCAGTCGGCTTTTGGGGATTTACTAGCATGGTTTAAGGATTTATTGAGTTGGCCAATCGATAATTTTGTGATGCAATCTAATATCCTTTCGCAACACCAAAAAACAGATTTACAGCAGGAAATAGATGATAATTTCATTAAAAGACTTACTGAAGAAGCTGAAAAAATACCACTATCAGAAAGTATTCCCACAGCTTTAGATTGGATCAATGGACGCCGCACGCCAGACGCAAATCAGGAATTAAAAAGCGCCATTTGCGGTTTAAATTTAGGGACTCGCGCTCCACATTTGTTTAAAGCGCTCGTTAACGCGATTTGCTTTGGTTCTAAAAAAATAGTTGAGCGTTTTGAAGAAGAAGGAATTACAATCAATACGCTTATAGGAATTGGTGGTGTTGCCCGAAAGTCTCCTTTCATTATGCAAACGCTGGCAAATGTGCTTAATATGCCGATAAAAGTGGCGTCTTCAAATCAGGCGCCCGCGCTGGGTGCAGCTATTTATGCTGCCGTAGCTGCCGGGATTTACCCTTCGGTTATTGAAGCCAGTAAAAACATGGGCAGTGATTTTGAAGCAGAATATTACCCCCAACCTGAAACTGTAGAAGCATACAACCAACTTCTGAAATCTTACGAAGATTTGTCTGTTTTTGTAGAGACAAATTTGAAAAAACAAACAACGACCAATGAGTTCCAGCTATAATGATTTAAAACAGGAATGTTACGAGGCCAATATGCAACTTGATGCGCTTAATTTGGTTATCTACACCTTCGGGAATGTGAGTGCGGTTGACCGAAAAAATGGAGTTTTTGCTATAAAACCCAGTGGAGTACCTTATGAAATTTTAAAACCGCAGGATATAGTAATACTTGATTTTAAAAACAATATAATAGAAGGTGAAATGCGACCTTCTTCAGATACAAAAACCCACGCATATCTGTACAAAAACTGGCCTAAAATAGGAGGAATAGCACACACACACGCGACCTATTCTGTTGCTTGGGCACAGGCACAGCGAGACATTCCTATTTTTGGAACAACACATGCAGATCATCTAACAACAGATATTCCTTGTGCTCCGCCTATGGGAGACGATCTTATAGCTGGAAATTATGAGCATAATACAGGCATACAAATTTTAGATTGTTTTAAAGAGAAAGGGCTTTCCTACGAAGAAGTGCAAATGATACTTTTAGGAAATCACGGGCCATTTACCTGGGGAGAAAATGCGGCTAAGGCCGTTTATAATAGCAAAGTGCTTGAAGAAGTCGCTAGAATGGCGCATCTTACACTACAAATTAATCCCGATGCTCCAAGGCTGAAAGATTCTTTGATAAAAAAACATTACGAGCGTAAGCATGGCAAAGATTCTTATTATGGTCAGGGCTGTTAATTCGCTTTAATTATTATTTAATCTTCACAATATCCTATGGGACTTTTAACATTCGCAGGCTTCACCATACTCGTCGCCGTAATTGCTTATTATTCAACTCTAAAAACAGACGAAACCACTTCTGATGGTTATTTTTTAGGGGGACGAAGCCTGACAGGTCCCGTGATAGCAGGATCTTTATTACTTACCAATCTTTCTACTGAGCAAATTGTTGGGATGAATGGGATTGCGTTTAGTGAAGGGATTTTAATTATGGCTTATGAAGTTATTGCAGCTGTCGCTATGGTTTTTACTGCTTTTGTTCTTTTGCCCAGATATTTAAAAGGAGGAATAGCTACAATCCCTCAATTTTTAGAAAAACGGTATGGATCACTTACCAGAACTATAGTATCTCTTTTGTTCTTGCTGGGGTATGCAATATCTATGCTTCCCACCGTATTATATTCTGGTGCTTTAGCTATAAATACCATGTTTGACCTGCCAGAGAGAATGGGTATGGAGCCAGAAAGTGCGTTGTGGGTCACAGTATGGGGAATAGGTATAATAGGAAGTATTTATGCGATTTTTGGAGGTTTAAGAGCTGTAGCGGTATCAGATTCCATCAATGCGGTAGGGCTTATTGTTGGCGGACTAATGATTCCCATATTTGGATTATTGTATGTGGGAGACGGCAATATTTTTGACGGGATGAATGTTTTAACAACAAATCTCCCTGAGAAATTTGAAATTTTGGGAAACCGGGATTCCTCTGTCCCATGGGGAACCTTATTTACAGGAATGCTTATTGTTAACTTTTATTATTGGGGCACTAATCAAGCTATCATTCAACGTGCCCTTGGAGCTAAAAATTTGGTAGAGGGACAAAAAGGACTTTGTCTAGCTGCATTTATAAAAATATTAGGTCCGTTAATTGTTGTACTCCCAGGGATTATAGCTTTTCAGATTTTTAATGGAGATCTTGCTAATGCAGATGAAGCCTACCCCATGCTTGTGCGCAAAGTTCTTCCAGTTGGCCTAATAGGTTTTTTTGCCGCAGTTCTTTTCGGTGCGATTCTAAGTTCGTTTAACAGTGCACTTAATAGTTCGGTTACACTTTTCGGATTAGATTTTTACAAACAATATATTAATCATAATGCTTCTGAGAAGCAGGTGGTACGTGCCGGTAAAACCTTTGGTATTTTTCTGGCTTTATTTTCTATGGGAATCGCCCCTTTACTTTATGGGGTAGAAGGGGGTATCTTTAATTATCTTCAAGAACTTAATGGTTCCTACAGTGTGCCAATTCTGGCCATAATCCTGGTAGGATATTTTTCAAAACGTGTATCTGGTTTTGCAGCAAATATTGCAATAGTCTTTGGTGTGGTAGTTTACTTAGTATCGCTGTATATTATAAAACCTATAATGATTTCTTCGGCAATGGAGACTGCCAGAATAAATGGTGTTACTGATGCACTACAACTGGCCGATGTTCAGGCAGGTGCCTTTCCACATTTTCTTCATTTGATGGGAATTATATTTGTGCTCGTAGTGATCATACTATTTGTAGTAAGCAAATTTAAGCCTAGAGCAACAGATTATCTAGAAATCTATACTAACCAGGTTGATATAACTCCATGGAAGTATTTAAAACCAGCAGGGATATTAATCTGTTTAACGGTAATTGGAATTTACATTTATTTCACCTAGACCTAATCAAAATTATATATAAAGAATATTCAATTCTATGAAAATCAATTTAGAAAATTATGAGATCTGGTTTGTAACCGGTAGTCAACATTTATATGGAGTAGAAGCACTTAAAAAGGTCGCGTCTCATTCCCAGAAAATAGTAGCCGGACTTGCGGAATCTAAGCATATTCCTATAAAAATTGTTTGTAAAGAACTTGTTACCACTCCTGACGAAATTACAGATATGTGCGTCGCTGCCACAAGCAGTAAGACATGTATAGGTGTAATCCTTTGGATGCATACATTCTCGCCTGCAAAAATGTGGATAAAAGGTCTTAGTCTGCTTAAAAAGCCCATCTGTCATTTGCATACGCAGTTTAATGCTAAAATTCCTTTTGATAAGATTGATATGAATTTTATGAACCTCAATCAATCTGCTCATGGAGATAGGGAATTTGGTTTTATGATGAGTAGAATGCGCTTAAAGCGAAAGGTTGTTGTAGGACATTGGGAGGATGAGCGCGTGCAGTCTAAACTGGGAATTTTTACTCGGGTCGCGTTAGGATGGAATGAATTTCAGAATCTGAAAGTCGCTCGTATTGGTGACAATATGCGGGAAGTTGCTGTTACGGAAGGTGACAAAGTTGAAGCTCAAATGCGTTTTGGCTTTACCGTAAACGGTTACGATTCTTCAGATGTGGTCAAGAAAATAAATGAAGTTTCGCAAAATGATCTTGATCATCTTATAACTGTTTATGAATCTGAATACACCTTGGCAGATAAGCTTAAAGATGGTGGCGAGAAGCGGCAATCATTAATTGATGCCGCTAAAATAGAATTAGGGCTTAGAGCATTTTTAGAAGAAGGAGGCTTTGGAGCATTCACAGATACTTTTGAGAATCTTGGTGAACTGAAACAACTTCCTGGAATTGCAACTCAGCGCTTAATGGCAGACGGTTATGGTTTTGGTGGTGAAGGCGACTGGAAAGTGGCAGCCCTTACACGAGCTATGAAAGTTATGAGCTTCGGTCTGGAAGGTGGTACTTCTTTTATGGAAGATTATACTTATCATTTCACACCTCAAAAATCTTATGTATTGGGATCACACATGCTGGAGATCTGTCCCTCAATAGCGGATGCAAAACCAACTTGTGAAGTGCACCCTTTAGGAATAGGAGGTAAGGAAGACCCTGTTAGACTTATATTTAATTCTCCAGCAGGCCCGGCAATAAACGCCTCTTTGATTGATATGGGCAATCGTTTTAGATTGATTGTAAACGAAGTTGAAGCTGTAAAACCAGAAGCTGATCTACCCAATCTTCCAGTTGCTCGTGTTCTTTGGGATTGTAAACCCAATCTTGATGTGGCCGCTACCTCTTGGATACTTGCCGGCGGTGCTCACCATACTGTCTACAGTCAGGCAATTACGACTGAGTTTTTGGAAGATTTTGCCGATATTGCAGGTATAGAGCTGTTAGTTATTGATGAACGTACACGTGTGCGTGATTTTAAAGATGACATCAATTCCAACGAGGCTTATTACCATTTGTTTCAACATAGAATGTAAAAATAGCTAATCTTTAAATCAACCATAAGTATGAGAATATCATATAAGTTTGTTACAATACTGGCTTTGCTGGTAGTAAGCGCAAGTGCAATACAGTGTAAAAGTGATAAGAAGACCGAAGTTTCGGAAGAAGTTCCGGCAGTTGAAGCTTCAACTTCTAGTGAAAACAGTGTTTTTGGTAAGCTGGAAGATGGAACAGAAATCGACCAATTTACGCTTAAGAATAATGATGGCATGGAAGTTTCTATAATTACCTACGGTGGCAGAATCACAACTTTAAAAGCTCCAGATAAAAATGGGAATTACGAAGATGTTGTGATAGGTTTTGATTCACTTTCGCAGTACACAAAAAGTAACCCTTATTTTGGTGCGCTAATTGGACGTTACGGAAATCGGATAGCAAACGGTGAATTTAAACTTGACAACGAAACCTACAAACTTCCTAAAAATAATGGAGCCAATAGTCTTCACGGTGGAGAATTAGGTTTTGATAAAGTGGTCTGGACTGCGGAAGAGATGCCTGCAGAAGATCATTCAACTTCCCTTAAGCTGACATATACGAGTAAGGATATGGAAGAAGGCTACCCTGGTAATTTAAAAACTACAGTTATCTATACGCTTACCGATGATAATGCGTTAGAAGTGGCCTATGAAGCCACAACTGATAAAAAGACTGTGGTTAACTTGACACAACATTCTTATTTTAATCTTTCGGGGGATTTTAATGAGCCTATTTTAGATCACGAAGTAATGATTAATGCTGATGAGTTTCTTCCTGTAGATGAAACTTTAATTCCAACGGGAGAATTGAGGAAGGTAGCGGGTACACCTTTTGATTTTCGAGAACCAAAGACGGTAGGCCAGGAAATTAATGCAGATAATGATCAAATTAAAAAGGGTGGTGGTTACGATCATTGCTGGGTTTTAAATGACCCTGATGCTGGTGAACGTTTGGCTGCAACCGCATACGATCCTAAAAGCGGCAGGTTTTTAGAGGTATATACAGATGAGCCGGGAATTCAATTTTATACGGGTAACTTTTTAGATGGGAGTTTGCCTCAAAAAGGGGAAAATGGAACGTATGCAAAACGTACGGGTTTTTGTCTGGAAACTCAACATTATCCAGATTCTCCTAATCAGGAGGAATTTCCCACGACTATATTAAACCCTGGGGAAACCTATAATTCGACAACAACATTTAAATTTTTAGTAAAGTAAACCAATCAAAGTAAGACGGGATAGATATCTCAAAGCACTTTGGAAATACATAAATTTAAAGAAAAAAGCCCCGTAAAGATTCTTTACGGGGCTTTTCAAATATAAGGGGCCGTTCTTTAGTCTCTTTATTCTTTTATGAATTTTATATTGTTTTTATTAAGACTGTCGCCAATATTTAGGAAGTAAACCCCTTGCGCTAAACCATCGATTTTAATAGCACTTTTGGTTTTACCTGATAGCTGTAATCTACCAGTGATATCAATTACCTTATAATCAAATTCCTTATCCATTCCTTCAACTAATAATATATTTTGCGCAGGATTGGGATATATTATAACAGAATGTGCTTTAAATCTTTCGTCTACAGATAATGCGTCACTCCCTACTAATTTTATTGTTCCAAAAATTGATGGGTCTTGCCAAGCCTGATCTTCAGTTGCATTCCAAGAAAGTTTGCCATCTCTACCACCGCCATCGTCATCATCGTTTATCATAAAATCAAATCCCATCTCTTTTCCATCTTCAGGGGTACTCTGTAAATTTGACCACGGAATCTGAATTTCTACTGTATAACCGGTGTCTGTATCCATAATGCTGTAATTTATTCCTTCTGTAGATCGCCCTGCCGGTATTACTCCAATGGTAGTTCCATCATTCCAACCGAAAGAAAACTGTGCATCATTGTCATCATAGGGGGCTGTCTTTGAATTATCGGCATCAAAATAGAACTCGACATTATCATCTTCATAAATATTTGGGCTGTCATTTTGATAGGCATCATCAGTAACTTGAGCCAAAAGATAAACGTTATCTTCATCCCAAATCATTTTAGCCATTCCACTTAGATCATTTGCTTCAAGCGATGTTCCGACCAGTATGTTTTCAGCGTTAAAGGAAACTATTTTGGGATTGTTCCAAATAGCATCTATATTTCCATCTATGGTTGGTGCTACCTCTGTTTTAAAGACTTCTACAGAAGGAGCCCTGACGATAACATTTACAACGTTTGACGAGCCCGCTAAATCTTCAGCGTCTATTGCTTCCGCAGAAATAAAATAAGATCCTACTGGGACCTCTGTCCAGGTGAAACTATAAGGTGCTGTAGTGTCTTCTCCTATTTTTTCATCATCATTATAAAATTCAACCTTGGATACATTATTATCCATATCTGTTACTGAAGCTGTAAAAGTGATTTCTGCAGGAGCTTCATAAATTGAATTATTTTCTGGACCGTCCAATGTGACAACTGGAGCATTTGGGTCTGCAGGTTCTTTCCATGCCTCTATCCATTTATTATAATCTACATCTTGAAAAGGATGCACTTCTATATTAGTATTTGCTGTATCGTCATCAAAGAGGAATTTATCTACAAATGCTTGTACCTCAGAATTTGATTCAGTAGGAAGGGAGCAATGATTGTGTCCCGATCTGAATGAAAAACCAAACCTGTCATCTATTTCAAATGTCTTATAAACCTCTTGTACCGCTCGACTGGATACATAACCTGATTCATCTCCCAACCACTCATAGGGTGGATTTCCTAAAACTAATAAAGCTCGGGGAACAATCATAGCCATTAATTCGTGATGATCATGCGGTAAGGTGCCCACACGACCTTGAAAGTTGGTACGCATACTTTCCATAAACCAAGAATAATTGGTATTGTCTATTTTTTCAACGTTGCCTATGGTTTCAGAAACGCGCCAGGAGTTTATACCTCCACCGCCTGATTCTTGAACAATAGTAAGTGCGATTCGTTCATCAAAAGCTCCAGAAAAAAGAGCCATTTTGCCTGCATAAGAACAGCCCGTTACCGTAATATGCCCTAAATCTGCGTTAATCTGATCCTGTACGATCTCAATACCATCTATTAATCGGCTCACTCCCCATGACCACGCACTGTAATTACCTACATAGGTAAGGTCAGGATAAAGTTTATAGTAAGGATCATCAGCATTTCGATTACTTGTTTGTGTATAAGTAACGACTTGATTGTGCATAAATGGAATCTGGATAACACCATCAAAAAGTTCTGAAGGTAAACTTCCTGTAGGGTTGTTCATTCCTATCACAACTGGAAATGGACCGGTTCCTGAAGGAATAATTACATTTGAAGTCAGCGTTAATGTTTCTCCATTCTCAGTAACTTCTACAGTAAGGGTTCCGTCAGCGTAACTTGCTGTTATATTACTTGGACGGTCTGGT
Source organism: uncultured Flavobacteriaceae bacterium (assembly GCA_963974735.1). Classification (GTDB taxonomy): domain Bacteria; phylum Bacteroidota; class Bacteroidia; order Flavobacteriales; family Flavobacteriaceae; genus Leeuwenhoekiella. The sequence continues at coordinate 8,177 of CAXBEL010000127.1, forward strand.
TTTGGCCCAATTTCATATTCTTCAATTTCAGCTTTTATTTCATTTCTTCTACATTCCCAATCAGCGAAGTCAGTAGAACGGCCGCTTCCATCAGACCAACTAAAAGGATCTGGCAGATTTGGATAATTTGTTAGGTCGCTTGGATCTGGTAAGGGTGGTTCTGCACAATTTGTTCCTGTATTTTCTGTATCATAGACAAATGGAAGCTGCGCATAAGAACTAAAAGCGGTACAGATACATATAAGTATCGCCACGAGATTTAATTTAGGTTTCATTTTGAGTGGAGTTTTGTTTAATTGTTATAAGATTTTAAATGATTTAATACTTAATGATTTTTAAAATGAATACAAACTCATCAATTTTCATATGATGTATGCATCTCATTTTTAATTTTTTACAACAAATATTATCAGTTCGTTCACTAAAGTTAGAGAATGAAATTATTTTTACGCAATCGATTTCGAGGTATTTTTAAGAATGCTTCAAAATTTATAATAGATGCTTCAAATCTTCCATTTTATTGATGGTGTCACTAATATATTTGTGACTGTATCTCTATTTCAAGTTTGAAATTTGATTTTCGAAAACGATTTCGACTAACAAAAGAGGTGATTTACTTCATTAATTATTATTTCTATGAAAATTTTATACTACTTACCTTTCATGCTACTAACCCTTTATTCATGTTCGAATAAAAATGAAGAGAACATGAATAAAGGAGTTGATCCAGTAGTTGAAGAAGAACCTATTGACGTGACTGGAGAATTAGCTGTCTCTAATAATTATGAAATAGCCACGTGGAAAAATTTTACTGAATCTGCTATCAGCCATACTTGGGATGATAATACCGCAAATCAACTTACGGTTGCTTTACCTCTTTATGATGCTTATAATTTTAAGACTACTTTTTTTACGGTTACAAATTGGGGCCCTAAATGGCAATCGCTAAAGGATGCTTTTTTAAACGGTCACGAAGTCGCTTCCCATTCTCTTACACATAACCGTTTTGACGAGATAAGTAAAGATCAAATACAAAAGGAACTTGAAGATTCTCAAATTGAAATTAACACAAGGATAGATGCGACAGCCTGCGTAACTTTTGCATATTCTAACTGTGTGACAGAAAATTTTGGTTTAACCCAAGACTATTACATAGCTGCCAGGGATTGCGATGGTCAGATTGAAGCTAAAACACCCACAGATTTTATGAAAATCAGCTCCTTTTTATGTGGAGATGCTTCTGGTAATAAAACAGCCGAAAATTTTAATACCATAGCACAAAGTGCCCTAAAGGAAAAAGGCTGGGCAGTTTACCTTTTTCACGGGATAGATGGTGACGGTGGTTTTTCTCCTGTAGATTCTAACGAACTCAATAAACATTTACAGTTTCTTGATGCTAATAGTGATAAATATTGGATAGATACCTTTGGCAATGTTGTGAAATATATAAAGGAGCGTGATGCGGTTACTGTTAATCAACTGTCGCAAAGTGATACTTTAATAACTGCGGAATTGTTAGATGAACTTGATAATTCAATTTATAATTATCCATTAACTGTAAAGAAAGAGATTCCTGCAAATTGGGAGTCGATAGAAGTTAAGCAAAATGATATAGCTGTTGATTTTTCTGTTGAAGTAACCGGGACTAAGAGGTTTGCGATATTTCAAGCAATTCCAGATGCAGGTACGCTTACAATTAGGCAGCTTTAATTACTGCTATACCACTATGGGAAACTTTAAATATTAAGGTATTTAAGTTTGAGATGTATTAATTTTTTGATAAAAAACCTTGAAAAGACCAGATTTTATGGGCAATGCTTCAAAATTGATGAAGAGTTGCAACAAATTTGTTAGTCGCTTTCTAATTGTGCAGATATATTTGTTAGGAAACGTAAAGAGTTTTTTAGCAACATAAATTTTCGAAATCGATTTCGGAGAAATTTAATTTAACAATGTCTAAACCTGTTATTAAAATAAATATGACAATGACAAATCATTTACTTAATGAGAAAGGCTCCAAAATTCGAGGTGTAGGTCTCGCGTTACTTTTGAGTCTTTTTACTTTTACCGCGTTCGCGCAAACTACAGTTACAGGTACCGTTTCTGATGATACGGCACCGCTTCCAGGGGTATCTATTCTTTTAAAGGGAACTAATAATGGAGTTGTTACAGATTTTGACGGTAACTATTCTATAAATAATGTGCCTTCAGATGGAGTACTCGTTTTTAGTTTCGTGGGATTTAAAACAAAAGAAATACCAGTTAATGGTCAAAGTCAAATAAGTACTGTTTTAGAGTTGGATGTTTCCACTCTGGACGAGATTGTGGTAGTGGGATATGGAAAAATGAAGCGAAGTGATTTGACCGGATCAGTTGTTTCTGTTTCCAGCAAAGCCATTGAAGAATCTGTTCCCACTACGATTGATCAAGTTTTGCAAGGTCGTGCAGCAGGTGTACAGCTTCAGCAAAACAGTGGGGCGCCGGGTTCTAGTTCTTCCATTCGTATTAGAGGTATTAGTTCTATTACGGGGTCTAATGAACCTATATTTGTAATAGATGGGGTTATTATAGACAACTCCACTGGATCAGGAAGTCAGAATGCGCTTGCTTCAATCAATCCATCAGATATTGTTTCATTAGATGTGCTTAAAGATGCTTCTGCAACAGCTATTTATGGTTCAAGAGCAGCAAACGGAGTTATTATCATAACTACGAAGCGAGGACAAAATGGTGCAACCTCAATAACCTATGACAGTTATATAGGCTTTCAAGAAGTGCCAAAACAGTTAGATCTACTCAATCTTCAAGAATATGCCATACATAAAAATACACGTGCAGATTTAGGAATTGTACAGCAGGATGCGAACTTTATACGCCCAGAATTATTAGGTGAGGGGACAGATTGGCAAGATGCGATGTTTAACAGAGCGATGATGCAAAGCCACAACTTATCAATTTCTGGTGGTAATGAGAAAACTACTTATTCTATGGGAATAGGTTATTTGGATCAAGAAGGGGTTGCACTAGGATCATCCTTTGACAGGTTTAACTTAAGAGGGGTTTTTGATTCTCAGGTAAAGGAGTATTTAAAAGTGGGAATTAATTTTGCCTTTAATAACTCGAACCAAACAACAACAATAACTGATGATGCCCTAATAATTACAGCTCTTAAGCAAACGCCTAATGTCGCTGTAAGAAATGCAGACGGTACATTTGATGGACCAGACACAGATGAGTTTGTTCAAAATAACCCTGTGGGTTTAGCAAGTATTAGAGATAATAGAAATGAAGGCGCAGGTATTAGAGCAAACACATTTGCAGAAGTCAATATTATTGAAGGTCTTTCATTTAGAACGGAATATGCTATAGACTATAATTTTTCAAACTCCTATACCTTTAATCCATCATATACTTTTGGGGCTATTCAAAATGACATTAGAGAAGGAACGCGAACCAAAGCATACAGTAAGTATAAAGACTTTAAAAATGTTTTAACCTATGATCGCTCTTTTGGTGTTCACAGTATTAATGCCATTTTAGGTCAGGAATATCAGGAAAACAACTACGAAAATTTATATGGCTATCGTTCTGGTTACTTAACAAACACATCTACAGATTTAAATCTGGGTGATGCAACGACCGCAAGAAATAACAATACAAGTTTTAGTAGTGCTATCAGTTCTTATTTTGGAAGAGCCTTTTATTCATATAACGACAAATATCTATTAACTGCGACACTTCGATATGATGGTTCCTCAAAATTTGCTAAGGATTATCGTTGGGGCTGGTTTCCTTCTGCAGCTATTGCCTGGAAAATTTCCAATGAAGATTTCTTAAAGGACAATTCTTATATAAATAACTTGAAACTTCGTTTGGGTTGGGGAGCTGTGGGTAATCAAAGTGTTCCTAATTATGCATATACATCTCTATATAGAGCTTCTGCAACCAATCAGGGAACAGGGTTGCTTCCTTCTAATACGGCAAATGAAGAATTACAATGGGAAACAACCTACTCGAGTAATATAGGTGTTGACCTTAATATGTTTAACAATCGTGTTGAATTTATTGCAGATGTATATTATAAAAAGACAGACGATCTTTTACTGCAATTACCATTACCGCAGTATGCAGGAACCTCAGGAGTAGGTTCTACATCTGCTCCATATGTGAATATAGGGTCTCTTGAGAATAAAGGACTTGAATTAACATTAAACACGGTAAATATTGATTCTGGTGATTTTCTTTGGAGAAGTAATGTTGTTTTTTCTCTAAATAGAAATAAAGTATTGGGATTAAATACAGAAACCGGGGTTTTTAACCAAGACCTTCGCGAAGGCTCTGAAACAACGGTTGTTACTCGTACGGCCGTGGGCCAACCTATAGGTCAATTTTATGGATACAAGGTAATTGGTCGTTTTGAAGAGGCAACCGATTTTTATTATAGAAATGATGCAGGGGATGTAGTTCCTACCGCTCTTCCTGAGGATTTGGAAATAGGTGAAAATGGTGTTTGGATAGGAGATTATATCTTTAAGGATATAAATAATGACGGCGTGATTAATGAGCAGGACAGGGACTATATAGGTAATCCAGCACCAGATTTCACCTTTGGTATTGGTAATACATTTACTTATAAGGGTTTTGACTTAAATGTACTTCTTACGGGTTCTTATGGTAACGAAGTGGTGAATTATCAAAGGCGCTTTTTAGAAAATCCTAGGGCAAACACCAATCTATTAAGATCTGCTCTTGGGTATGCAGAACTGGCTTTAATAAATCCAGATGGACCTAATGATTACAGAAATATTCAGATAGTAGGCGGTGACAGGTATATGCCTAGAATCGCTGCTTCTTCAGCATCATCTACTTCTAACTTTAGATATAGTGATCGATTTTTAGAAGATGGCTCATTTGTACGCTTAAAGAATATATCCCTGGG
>CAXBEL010000128.1:0-12973 GCA_963974735.1 uncultured Flavobacteriaceae bacterium
CCTACTACACTCATATTACCTAGAAAAACATTAAAAAACTGAGGCAGTTCATCAATACTTGTTTTTCGAAGTATTTTACCTATCCGAGTTACCCTTAGATCATTTTTGGAAGTCATTAAAGAATCTGAATCCTTATTAACGGTCATTGATCTAAACTTGTAGCACCAGAAAACTTTTCTGTTTACCCCATGACGTTTCTGCTTAAAAAATATCTTCCCTGGGGATTCTAATTTTATAAGAACATACAATAATGGTGTTAGCCATGATAACAGAAAAACTATAACTAAAAAGGAAAAAACAATGTCAAAAGTGCGCTTTAGCACTCGCGAAAACTCCAGATCCAAAGGAAGTTTTCTTAAATTCACTACTGGAATACTGTCATATAATTCGATAGACATAGCCCGCGTAAAAATTTCCTTATTATCTGAAATTATCTTTAGCTTCTTAAAGTTATTGTCTGCAAGGTTAATTAAATTGTTTAATTCATCCCGAGAAAGCTGGGAAACCATACAAAAAATCTGATCTACCGAATTCTCCAATACATAGGCATATGAATTGGCAATGTTTCCTAAATACGTTGGACTAGCAGAGGGTTGATTATCAAAGTAACCTTGATAACGATAACCTAGGTCAGGTTGGTCAAATACTTTTCTTATCTTCTTAAGATTTTTATCTCGCCCTATAACCACCACATTTACAAAATTACCACCACTCATTCTATACTTACTTCTAGCCCAATAAAAAACTGCTCGGTAGATAGTCAAGCACAAGCATATAAAGAAAAAAATCTTTAATTGAAACTGGATAGAAATATCTTCAACACGTTTAAAACTGAAAAGCGCAAAATAGGCTAACCCATAAATTAAATACAATTGAAATAGTTTATGAATATTAGTAAAAAAACGCTCTTTTCTTGAGGTAGGATAAAAACTTAATCCATAAGCAGTTAACAACCATGCAATGTTGTAATAAAAAATGCTAAAAAAATCAAGATAGGTTTGTGGAGTTAAAAAAAGCAGAATGCTATTTATTATTCCTAAATGCGCAAGGATCGACATAGGAACAATTAACTCAGATCTTTTCATTTTTAATTATTTATCATTAAACTTTTAAAATCTCATAACATGTTAGGGATTTAAATTAAAATGATATTTGACGTAAAAAATGAAAAATAAATGCACAGTCTATAATATCATTAGATTAGGGGGAGAAAAGATAAAGGTAATTAGGCTTTATCACCGTATCAAGAATTAAATGTTAAATTTACTTATTAAGTCCTTGTAAATAAATTCAACAAAAATTTAAACTTTTTAAATTCCCAATAAAGATTCTAAATTTATTTTAAAAAGAATATTTATATAAAATTAAAATAATAAAACAAAGGTCATTTTTACATCAATTTATGAAGTAATATTTTTTGTGATTCGTAAACAGGAATCTCCTTTTTGCTAATAATTAAAAATAAAAAATGATATTTCACTCATCGATTATTAGCAAAAACATCTTAAAACTCTTTAATCTATATTCTCAGGGAAGCTGATAAAAAAATTTACTATTCAATATGCATTATCTTCTCCTTTAGTGGTATTTAAAATAGTATGAAATATGATCATAAGATCAAGTTGTAAAGACCATTTCTCGATGTAAAAAATATCATATCTTATTCTGTTTATAATATCCGCACTTTTAAGTATTTCCCCTCTATATCCTTTAATTTGGGCTAATCCTGTAATTCCAGGTTTCACTAAATGCCTTACTAAATATTTATCTACTTGAAATTCATATTGGGTAGTATGTAATTCCATATGAGGTCTGGGACCCACTACACTCATATCACCTAATAAAACATTAAAAAACTGCGGAAGCTCATCTATACTTGTCTTTCTAATTATTTTGCCTATTCGGGTAACTCGCATATCATTTTTAGAAGTCATCGTAAAATCTGCTTCAGTATTAACTTGCATTGATCTAAATTTATAGCACCAGAACACTTTTCTATTTGTTCCGTGACGCTTTTGCTTAAAAAAAAGACTTCCTTGAGATTCTAATTTTATTAAAACATATAGAAGAGGGATCAACCAAGACAAAATTGTTAGAACAACTAAAGAAGCAAAAACAACATCAAATATTCTTTTAACAATTTTAGAAAATTCTAAGTCAAGAGGAAGCTTTCTTAAATTAACTACAGGGATAGTATCATATAATTCTATGGACATTGCCCGACTAAAAATCTCTTTGTTATCGGGAATGATTTTGAGCTTTTTAAAATTATTATCAGCAAAAGCTATTAAATCTTTTAATTCTATTTGTGATAGTTTAGAAACCGTACAATAAATCTGATCTATAGAATTTTCTATGATATATGAATATGAGTCTGAGATCCTACCCAGATACATAGAACTTTCAGATTTCTGTTCATCAAAGTAACCTTGATATCTATAACCCAAGTCAGGTTCGTCAAACACTTGTTTGATCTTTTTGAGATTTCCGTCTTTCCCTATCACTACAACATTGACAAAGTTTCCTCCTTCCATTCTATAAGTCCTGCGGAATATATAAAAGAGCACTCTATAAATCGTTAAGCAAAGGCAAATAACCAGAAATACATACAATTGGTATTGAATCGAAATTGAAAATTCTTTCATAAAAGCAAACAAAGAAAAATAGGCTAATCCATAAATAATATATAAATACACCAATTTCTTTAAATTGGTAAAAAATCGCTCTTTACGACCAGTAGGATAAAAATTTAAATTAAAGGTTATTAAGAGCCAAGAAACATTATAGTAGATAATATTAGGAACTAGTAAATAGGTTTCCGGCGTTAGAAAGAAAAGACTGCTGTTTATAATTAATAAATGAAGAAGGATTGATATTGGTATAACGAAAACTGAACTTTTCATTATCTATTTCTATATAATCCCATTAAAGTATATCTTGTTCCCATATTTAACCTGATTTATAGTCTTAACATTTTGCAACTATTGTGGTTAACAATTAAAATAATGAAGGAATAATTTTTCCTTAAGGAGTAGACAGTTCTTTGATAAAGGGACTATTAGAGGGAATAATATAAAGATAATCAGAACTCGTAGTGGAAACAAAAACTAAATGTTAATTTTTTAACAATAAAAAGAATGTTATGTAATTAAATTTATCAGGATTTTTTGCTCCTAAATCCTATTAAGAGCAATTCAGAGAATGATTAGTTTATTACTAGTATTGCTCATTTCACAAAACATAATTTGATTTATTATGTTTATTAAAAGCTAAAAATTTTCAAAGAAAATATTAATATGCTAACTTGAAAGTAGGCCAATTTAATAAAGTTAGTTTATGATTGATTTTCTCTTCGTTGCTTCAGAAAATGATGCACTCCATAACTGTAAAGCTGGAGGTATGGGTGATGTTGTAAGAGATGTGCCAAGAGAAATAGCAAACCGTGGTGACAAGGTTCATGTGGTTGTTCCCTCTTATGGTCGCTTACATCTAAAAGGGGATTTTATCTCTAATCTCAATTTTCGGCTAAAGGGACAAACCTATCAAGCTGAAATTTATAGCGTACCTCCTAAAAAAGAATTTGATAACATAAAACATTACGTTATTCACCATCCTGAAATAACTTCAGGAGACATTGCTCATATTTATCATAATGACTTAACAGAGCCTTTTTACTCAGATGCTATTAAATTTTTTGTTTTCTGTACAGCGGTGGCACAGGCAATAAAAGACGGAATATTTGGGAATTTAGATATAGTTCATTTACATGATTGGCATACAAGTACTCTTTTATTTATAAAAGAAAATGATCCAACCTATAAAGCCTTAAAAAATATAAGATGGGTATATACCATTCATAATTTGGCCATACAAGGAATTCGTCCTTTTGAAGATAATTATTCCTCCGTTAGAAATTGGTTTCCCGAATACAATTTCCCTTTTGACCCGTTACGGGACGAACGCTTTCCGGATTGTATAAATCTCATGGCAGTAGGAATAAGATATGCAGATGCCGTACATACCGTGTCTAAGTCCTATAAAGAAGATATTTTAAAACCAAGTAGACCCCCAGAATTTATAGGTGGTGAAGGTTTGGAAATGGATCTTAACCAAGCGAACAAAGAAGGAAGACTCTTTGGTATTTTAAATGGATCAAATTATAAAAACATTCGAGAAGCCAAAAAAGGTGAATTATTCTATAATGTAATTAAGGCTATATTCCCTTGGCTTCAACAAGAATCTAAGAAATATAAATCTGACTTTTTAGCTCATACAGGTGAAAAAATACTTCCTTACCTCCATAAAAAACCTGATTTTGTTTGCTCAAGCGTTGCTCGATTAACTGAGCAAAAATTCTATTTCTTTAAGCGCTCACCCCAAGCACTAATAACTATATTAGAAAAATTGGATACTATTAATGGTGTTTTTGTTTTGTTAGGGACTGGCGCACCAGAATATGAAGCTTTACTTCGTAAAATAAGTTATACTCACAAAAATTTTCTTTTCATCAATGGGCAGTCTGAAGATGTGATCGACTCAATATATCTGGAGTCAGATCTTTATTTTATGCCTAGTTTATTTGAACCTTGTGGGATTAGCCAAATGCTTGCTATGCGCAATGGAAATCCTTGTCTTGTTCACAATACAGGAGGGTTAAAGGATACTGTTGAAAATATGGTTACAGGATTTTCTTTTGACGGATCGACGTATGATGAAAAAATAATTGATATGGTCCATACTTTTGATGAAGTAATCGATTTATTCCTCCATGATAAACCTAAATGGGAAAGCATAAAAGTTAATGCTAAAAATGTGCGGTTCACTTGGAAAAAGTCTGTTGACAAATACTACAAATTGTTATATGAAATAGATTCTACCTCTAACGCAAATGAAGTTACATTGACCAGAATATCTAAAAATGAAGATGTTGAAATAAATTAACTTTAATTCATTAGTATGTAAATCTCAATTCAGGAGATAGCCTTAAAATGGCTTATTATTTGAATTAACTTTCTTCAGATTTTTTATTCAATTTAGATTGCTGCAAAATGGCCTTAATTTTTTCAGAGTGGGCATCTTTTTCCTTCCGCACCTTATTCTTCTTGCGATTCATAAGTTTAGTATGCTTTGCTTTATTCTTGGTATTCTTAGGAGTTCCCTTCTTAGCCATATAATCTTATTGAAAGAAAAAACAAAATTACTGTTTTTGAATCATTTAGGTTTGACTTGTTCTAAAACCCGTTCTGGATAATCCGTAATTATACCATCAACTTTAAGTTTTATCATTTTTTTTATATCCTCTTCATTATTGACCGTCCAAGGAATAATTTTCATATTCTTTGCGTGAACAGCGGCAACATCTGAAGAATCCCTTACCATACCAAAATACGGACTATAGATTTCAGGGATAAAATCAAGAGCTTTTAGGTTTTCTTCAAATTCACCCTCCCCTACTAAATAGGCGATTTCAATTTCTGGATATTTCGTACGTAAAATATTGAGCGGTACGGGATCAAAAGACTGGATGTTGATCTTATTTTCTATTTTTTTATCCTTAACCACTTGCATTACCAAATCCACAAGTTTAGCTGGTTGAGGTTGATAAATACCATATTCCTCGGGCACAGATTTGATCTCAATATTATATTTTACAGGTGTTAATCCCTTTTCGGCAATTTCAGTTTCTACCCTATCTATCATTTCACTTAGTAAGGGTTTATATGTTTTCATTTGCATCTGCTCCGGAAAATTTTTATTTCCCTTAGACCCAATATCGAATCTGCGGATACTGTCATAATCCATTTCATATAAATTGAAGCTTTTCTCATTCTCTTTATTTATTGAATCCCCAGCAGGTGTTTGCACGTAAAGAGCTGACATAAAAGGTTCATGTGAAACAACTACCTTGTGATCTTTAGAAATAACAACGTCCAGCTCAAGAACATCCACTCCTTTTTCTAAAGCGCTCAGAAAAGCAGGAATGGAGTTTTCTGGCAGATGGCCGCGCTCGCCCCGGTGACCGTGTACTTCAATTGTCCTTTTATCCCACTCTTTCATTTTATTCTTAAAAGATTTTTTTAACGCCTCTGCTATTGCCTCTTGCACTAAAGGCTCCATTACTTTATAACCCTCTAGAGTTGGATGCACACCATCAAGGCTAAGTTCTACTGGAAGTCCTTTTTTATCATTTACCATAAACTTAAAATAATCAAGATAGATAATGCCATGTGCCAGGGCATATTCTCTCAACATCTTATTCAATTCTATTATTTTATCAGCAGGTTCCAGTCCAGGTTTCCATGGATAATCTGCCGCTGGCAATACAGAAGATAGTATAACTGTAATATTATTAGCTTTTGCCAATTCTGCCATTGATTTGATGTTGTCTGCGATCATCTCAAGCGTAGAAGGACCGGTATTCCCGGCAATATCATTTGTTCCAGCTAAAATTACAACGGCAGCAGGTTTTAGATCTATAACATCTGGTCTAAAGCGTATGAGCATTTGAGGCGTAGTCTGTCCACTAATCCCTCTATTTATATAATTATTCTGAGAGAAAAATTCAGGATTTTTATCCTTCCAACCTTGCGTGATAGAATTCCCCATAAAAACAATATTATCGGAAACCGTTGTATCTACAGTTTTATTGCCTCTTTATATCTTTCCAAATTCGGCCAGTCTTGGGCATAAGCAGTTTTATTAAAAAAGAAAATCATACATAACAGAGCTAATACTAAATTTGATCTTTTCATTTGACTGAGTGTATTGGAAATCACGTATGTGAAAATTACAAATCTTACTTTAAAGTATAACACAAAGATGAATAACCTTATTTATCAAACGCTGGTATTTAGTGGTTATTCAATTGAGAAAAGATCTCTATATCAATTTGCCTCTTCTAAACACCAACAATTATTATGCTTGGTTCGTCAATTTACGCCCTCAGCCCAAATCAAAAATGTTCAGTTTACAATAAAGCACTACATCAAAATTATCAGACAGACTGTCCCACATTTTGAAACACCTTTCCTAAAATCTCATAAGATTTCAGTCTTGCTTTGTGATCATAAATATGAGAAACAGCCATTATTTCATCTACACGAGTTTCTTGAACAAATTGAGTGAGTTGCATTCTTATAGTTTCTTCAGAACCTATAAATGTATAGTGCATCATATTTCGAATCATTGCTTCTTGAGGTTCTGTCCAAATTCCATCCATACTATCTATTGGTGGTGGCAAGGGACGTCTCACATTAGTGATAATACCCATTGCAAATTGATAAAGACTTGTTGCCAATCTCTCAGCCTCTTTGTCTGTTTCTGCGGCAATGACATTAACGCAAGCAATTGAATATGGCTTTTGTAACTGTGCTGAAGGTTGAAAACTTTGATGATATAATCGCAGAGCATTATGCAAATGAGCCGGAGCAAAATGACTTGCGAAAGCATAGGGTAAGCCACGTGATCCCGCCAGTTGTGCGCTAAAAGTACTACTTCCTAATAAATACAAAGGTATCTCTAAACCTTCGCCCGGGATAGCTCTTACCTTTTCATCCTGATTTTCAATTGAAAAATACTGTTGTAGTTCTTCTATGTTATTGGGAAAATCCTGGACACTTTCCTGTCTTCCTCTGCGTAGGGCTTGAGCGGTTAATTGATCAGTTCCTGGTGCACGACCCAAGCCTAAATCTATCCTATTTGGATAAAGAGTTTCCAAAGTTCCAAATTGTTCTGCCACAATTAATGGGGCGTGATTGGGGAGCATTATCCCTCCAGAGCCAATCCTGACTTTTGATGTTCCCTGAGCCAAATATCCCAACAAAACAACAGTTGCAGAACTCACAATACTGTCCATATTATGATGCTCAGAAACCCAGAATCGCTCAAAACCGAGTGCTTCCACATGTTGAGCAAGTTCTAAACTATTATTAAAAGATTGCTTATGCGTGTTGCCTTGAGTAACCGGCACAAGATCCAATACCGAAAATTTTGTGTTTTGAAGTATGCTTATATCTTTAGTTGACATCTTTCTCTTTTTTGCAATTACAAATTAATGTACGGCAAAGGTAGTCCCCAGCGTTCGTGTTTCCTTACTATTGGCTATTCCTTAACCTGATCGCCCCAAAGATTAAATCTATTTTAGATTTTTATTTGTACAACTTTTTATTTGGCTTACTGCTCATATAAAAAGTTAATGTACCACCCTGCAAAATATCGTCGTGAGTAATAAAAGGTCGACTCATTTCTTTCCCATTTAGTTCAACCTTTTTAACGTAAACATTCTTTTCTGACTGATTTTTTGCTTCTACAGTAAAATTCTTACCATTTTCTAAATGAATGGTAGCCTCTTTAACTGCGGGACTTCCCAATGCATAATCTACAGAACCCGGTGCGACTGGATAAAAGCCAAGACTGCCAAATAAATACCAGGCGCTCATTTGTCCAAAATCATCATTTCCACTAAGTCCGTCTGCACCTGTTTTATACTTTTCCTTTAATATCATACGGATTTTGTCCTGTGATTTCCACGGGTCATTGGTCCAATTGTACAAATAGGCGACGTGATGGGAAGGCTCATTGCCGTGTACATAATTACCTATAATTCCCTCACGGGATATATCTTCAGTATTTTCAAAATATTTGTCGGGCAGCTCCATAGTGAAAAGGGAATCTAAATGTTGCGTAAACTGTTCTTTGCCGCCCATCATTGCAATCATACTTTCCGGATCTTGTGGAACATACAGACTGTAATTCCAAGAGTTACCTTCGATAAAACCTTGCCCGTGCGTATTCAATGCATCAAATTCTTTTTTAAAGCTTCCATCACTAAGTTTAGGTCGCATAAAACCCGTTTTTGAGTCATAAACGTTTTTGTAATTCTTAGAACGCTGAATAAATTCATCATAAATATCGTTCTTCCCTAACTTTTTAGCCGCTTGCGCAATTGCCCAGTCGTCATAAGCATACTCCAGTGTTTTAGAAACCGAAGCACCGCTTTTGTCTTCTGGCACATAACCCATATCCATATACTCACCAATCCCATCAAAATAGCGGGTACGTGCTGTTTGCACACAAGCTTCTAACGCTTTATCCACATCAAAATCGGCATTTCCCTTTACAATGGCATCTGCTATTACTGATACGCTGTGATACCCTATCATACACCAATTTTCGTTAGCATAATGGGACCAAATAGGCAACATATGGTGTACGCTTTGCTCTTGGTGCACAAGCATAGATTGTATCATATCCTGATTGCGTTCTGGTTGCAACACATTAAACAAAGGATGCAATGCTCGGTAGGTGTCCCAAAGTGAAAAACTCGTATAATTAGTAAAATTATTTGCCTGATGCACATTACGATCAAGACCCATATAATTATCATCCACATCCATATAGACTGTGGGGCCCAAGAACGCATGGTACATCGCCGTATAGAAATTAACTTTGTCAGATTCTTCCAGCGTTTCAATGGTAACTTTGTTGAGCTCATGATTCCACAGAGAACGGGCTCGATCTTTTATTTTATCAAAATCCCAATCCGGTGTTTCGGCTTTCATATTGGCTAAAGCTCCTTCTGTACTTACGGGAGAAATTGCCAGTTTCATCTTTATTTTTTCATTGGCATCAGTATCAAAATCGAAATATAATTTAAGATCCTCTCCTGCCATTTCAGGAAAGTTCTTGGTTTGGTCAAAACGTCCCCAAAATCCTCTATATACTTTAGCGGGCTGCTTTTCCTGTCCATAACTTTTAAAAGGCTTGCTAAAGCTCAAGGCGAAATAAACTTTACGCGTGCGTGCCCAGCCACTGGTTTGCCTATATCCGGTTATAAGCGTGTCATTTTCAACCCGCACAAAAGTCCATACATTTTTGCCTTCGTAATTATAAATTCCAGCCGTAAGGTCCAGTACAACATGGGATTCATCACTTTGCGTAAATGTATATTGATGCATCCCCACACGTGTTGTAGCAGTTAGTTCTGCTTTTATGTTATAATCTTTTAGTTGAACACTGTAATAACCTGCTTCAGCGGTTTCTTCATCATGCGAAAAACGGGAGCGGTATCCGCTGTCTGGGTCAGCTTCAGTACCCGGATTAAGCTGCAATTTACCCACAGTAGGCATAACTAAAAAATCCCCTAAATCAGAATGACCAGTACCACTAAAATGTGTGTGGCTAAAACCTACGATTGTAGAATCATCATATTGATACCCTGCACAATATTTATAAACATCTGGATTGTAATGACCATCTACTGCATAGGGAATAGAATCGGTATCTGGACTCAACTGAATACTTCCAAAAGGAACTGTCGCACCGGGATATGTATGTCCCATTTTTGCTGTGCCTATCATTGGGTCTACATAGTTAGCAAGATCCTGTGCAGATAGTTGCCATTGGGAAAAGCATATTGCGAGTAAAAGAATCAGGAAAGGTTTCAAAGATTTATTCATTCTGGTATTCGTGATTTGGTTTTAACTATTTTAAATAAACTCCGAGCTTACTTTTCATTAGATAGAGAATAGGGAAAGTCGGAATCTTTGACTCCTCGATTTTTGTTAGGTCTTTCTCCCATCTGAATATCCAACGTAGCTCCTTTCATCAATTCTGAATGACTTAGAAAGTTCTTAGTATATGCTTCTCCATTGAGCTCAATTTCATCTATATAAATATTGTTTTCGCTGTTATTGGAAGCATTTATGATTACTGTTTTTTCATTTTCAAGCTGCAAAGTGACCTTTTTAAATAAAGGTGCTCCTAAAACATATTGATCTGTTGCCGGCGCCACAGGATAAAAACCCATTGCCGAAAATACATACCAAGCAGAAGTTTGTCCATTATCTTCATCGCCACAATAGCCATCTGGTGTAGACAAATACATGCGGTTCATTGTTTCACGAACCCAATATTGCGTTTTCCAAGGTTGGCCCGCATAATTGTATAAATAGATCATATGTTGAATGGGCTGATTGCCGTGCGCATATTGCCCCATATTAGCAATCTGCATTTCCCGGATCTCATGAATTACCCCACCATAATAACTATCATCAAAAAGCGGGGGCAAAGAAAAAACCTTGTCAAGTTGTGCTATAAATTCGTTTTTACCACCCATTAAATCAATTAAACCCTGCATATCGTGAAATACAGACCAACTGTAATGCCAGCTATTCCCTTCTTTGAATGCATCGCCCCACTTAAAGGGATTGAAGGGTTTCATAAATTCCCCATTTTTATTCTTACCACGCATCAGTTTTGTTTCGGGATCAAAAAGGTTTTTATAATTAAGGCTACGCCTTTTGTATTTTTCAATCTCATCTTTAGGTTTATTCAGCGCTTTTGCCAACTGATAAATAGAAAAATCATCATATGCATATTCTAATGTTCGTGCTGCATTTTCATTTATTTCTACATCATAGGGAACATAGCCCAGACTATTGTAATATTCGACACCAGCACGGCCAACAGCAGCTAAAGGCCCTGCATTGTTTGCACCGTGAATCACTGCTTCATATAAATTTTCAATATCATATTTATAAGTGTTTCCACTCTTTAAATAGCCATCAGCAACTACAGATGCAGAATTGTTGCCCACCATGACATTACGCAACCCCGGGCTTGCCCATTCTGGCAACCATCCACTTTCAGTATAAGCGTTGGAAAGACCTTCCTGCATATGTGCATTGAGTTCAGGATACATCAAGTTTAAAAATGGAAATAATGCACGAAAGGTGTCCCAAAAACCAGTATCAGTAAACATATAACCAGGTCTTACTTTGCCATTATATGGACTATAATGCACAACCTTACCCTCTGCATCATATTCATAAAACTTTCTCGGAAACAATAAAGAGCGATAGAGGCAGCTATAAAACGTTCTAAACTGATCTGAAGTTCCTCCCTCTACTTTAATACGGCTCAGTTCCTTATTCCAGACTTCTCTGCCTTGTTGTTTTAGCGACTCAAAATCCGTTGAGCCTATTTCTTCCAGATTACGTTCTGCCTGCTCATAACTGATAAAGGAAGAAGCTACTTTTACATTTACCTGTTCTCCTTTTTTAGTTTTAAAACCTATTACAGCACCTGCGTGATTGGATTGAGACTCCAAAGAATTTGTCAACAGCGAATCGCTAAAAGTTTTGTTCAGCTCAAATTCTTTATCAAATTTTAGAACAAAATAGTTTTTGAAATTATCTGGTACTCCGCCACTGTTTCGTGTGGTATAACCTATTATTTTTTGCTCCCCGGGAATTATTTTCACATACGATCCCCGGTCAAAAGCATCCACAATTACATAAGAACTATCAGTCTCTGGAAAGGTAAAACGGAATCGGGCAGCGCGCTCAGTGGGTGTGATTTCAGTAGTTACATCGTGGTCGGCAAGATATACACTATAATAATACGGCGTAACTTCTTCGGCTTTATGCGAAAACCAACTTTGCCTTTCTTCTTCTTTAAAGGCCAATTTTCCTGTCACCGGCATAATAGAAAATTGTCCATAATCATTCATCCAGGGCGAAGGCTGATGTGTCTGTTTAAATCCTCTTATTTTATTTGCATCGTAGGTATACGCCCATCCATTGCCCATCTCTCCAGTTTGTGGTGTCCAGAAATTCATTCCCCATGGCATAGCAATGGCGGGATAGGTATTCCCATTAGAAAGTTTATAGTTGGAATCTTTACCCATCAATGGATTCACATAATCTATGGGTTCAAGAGTATTCTCTGTTTCTTGAGCTGAAATTGTTACTATTCCGCTTAAAACCAACAGGAATACGGTAAGGGTTTTTATCATAAAACAAGAATTAATTTTTAGGGACTAAACGATGTTTTTTCACGCCTTGAGTGGTAATCTGAACCGGTTTTATATATCCGTTTTCATCAAAATACATTTCTTCGATACATATTTCACGAGAGTTTCGATCTGTTTGATCAAGTGGCCTCCTGTGGTAGACAATATAATATTGATCTG
>CAXBEL010000129.1:0-12961 GCA_963974735.1 uncultured Flavobacteriaceae bacterium
GGATTCACAATTTTATCTTCCTCGTCTACAAAGATGATCTCAATATCTTTAATGTCTGCATTTACAGGAATATGATACTCTGCAAGGTTGGCATTCATTACACGCCCAAAATTTTTATCTACCATCCCTTCTTCTTCCAGTGCCATACCAATACCCCATACAGTTGCACCAAGTAATTGATTTTCGGCAGTCTTGGGATTTATTATTTTTCCAGCAGCAGATGCGTTTACAACGCGTGGCACCCGTATAACACCTAAGTCTTCATCTACATGTACTTCTACCATAACACAGCAATGTGCATAAGCAGAATAATCGTCACGATCATCTTTAGGCTTCTCTTGTGTAGTAATCGAAAGATCTTGTTCCCCCGCTTTTTCTAAAATCTCAGTATAGGCTATTGCAGCGCCATCTTTTAATTGGATTTTTCCTTCTGTAAACGATACGTCTTCTTTCTTTATATCTTGAAAACGTTTAGGATCATTTTTTTGAGCCATCAAAAATAATTTTCCCTGTAAGGCTTCGCATACATTTTTAACAGCTGAACCTACTGAAGAAACCGTCCAAGAGCCTCCTTCAATGGGTGATTCGGGCAATTCTGTATCACCAAGTTCAAAAGTTACATGTTCTATATCGATGCCAAAATATTTTGAAGCAATTTGACTCATAACAGTATAAGTTCCTGTGCCAATATCTGCTGTAGCAGTGCTTACCTCAAGCTTGCCGTCACTGGTAAATTTAGCTTTAACCGAAGCTTTTTTCTGCATAGCCTCCCAAACCCCAGTTGCCATCCCATAACCTACTAGATTGTTCCCTTTTTTGATAGAACGAGGTTTTGTTTTTCTTTTACTCCAGTCAAAACGCTCTGCGCATTGTTTGTAACATTCTCTGAGTTCTTTGCTGGTAAATGGCTTATCTTCATTTTGATCGCGCTCGGCATAATTAAGAAGACGAAATTCTAAAGGATCTATTCCAGCTTTTTCAGCAAGTTCATCAATAGCGCATTCTAATGCATAAACACCCGTTGTGCCCCCCGGAGCTCTTGTATCTATAGGAGTATATCCTTGTACAGGAACAAGTTGATATTCTAAATTCACGTTGTCGCATTGATATAAAAGCCCCGACCAATCAACTACAATCTCATTAAATTTCTCAAAGGTTGAGGTCTCCCCAAAGGAAGAATGTTGAATACTGGTTAGTTTACCATTATTGTCTGCAGATAGCTTTAAACGTTGAAGATTTGTAGGTCTGTGTCCAAAGCTAAACATTTGTTTTCTGGTCATTGCGACCTGTACATTTCGTTTCAGTTCCAATGCAGCGAGAGATGCCATAAAAAGTTGATACTGCGGACGAAGCCCCGAACCGAAAGCCCCGCCTACAAAAGGCGATTTTACGCGAACTTGCTCTTTATTAAGACCAAAAACCCCACAAACATATTGTTTACTGCTTGCCACACCCTGTATTTTATCATAAATAGTCAATGAGCCTTCCCCTTCCCAAATTGCGGTTGTTGTATGAGGTTCCATAGGATTGTGATAGTGTCGAGGTTGTGAATACTCAACTTCTACTTGATGTGGCGACTTTTTATATGCTGCGACGGCATCCCCTCTGGAATCTGGTGGTTCAGGAACATCTTCGGTAAAAGCATTTTCCAGATTTTCTTGTAAAGTAGCGACAAACTTTTCTTCAGAATAGGTTACTTCCACAAGGCCTGCGGCATATCCAGCCAGCTCAAAAGTTTCTGCCACCACTAAAGCAATAGGCTGCCCATTATAAAGAATGTTATCATTAAACAACGGCCTAAAGGGTTTTCCCGGAGGAGCTAAAGGGTCGCTATAGTCGGAGTTTTCATTGACGTAATCTGGAAGATTTTTATGGGTAAATATTTTTAAAACCCCATCAAGAGCTTCAGCTTTTGCTGTGTTAATCGCCGTAATTTTACCGTTTGCTATGGTGCTTTGAACCACATATCCAAAAGCCGTTTCATCGGTTAGGACCTCTCCTGCATACGTAGCTTGCCCCGTTACTTTTAGCGCACCGTCAACACGAGGTCTAGCCTCGCCTATTATTTTATCTTCAGTCATTGGATTTGGTTTTATCTTTAGCATTCATTAAAGCACGTACAATTGCACGCGGAGCCAGAGTAATTTTAAAATCATTGTCACCATAACCTTTCGCCCCTTTTAAGAGCTCTTCTGCAAGCAGTTTAAATGATTCTTCTGTTGCGGGTTTGCCTATTAACTTTTTTTCAGCCTCTGGTTTTCTCCACGGTTTATGTGCTACACCACCCAAAGCAACACGAATGTCTTTTATAATATTCCCATCCAGTTCTAATGCTGCAGCTACAGACACTAATGCAAATGCATAAGATTCACGGTCGCGGACTTTTAAATAAGCCGAATTTTCTGAAAATCCTTTTTTAGGAAGATCAATAGAGGTAATTACATCTCCCGGTTTGAGATTATTGTCTTTTTCGGGCTCATCACCCGGTAATCTATGAAAATCTAAAATCGGAATTTTGCGCTCTCCATCTACCCCAGTAACATTTACGGTAGCATCGAGTGCTGCGAGCGCCACACACATATCTGAAGGATGCGTGGCAATACAATGTTCACTTTCGCCCAAAATAGCGTGAATACGGTTAAAGCCTTTAAGGGCTGAACAGCCGCTTCCAGGCTCCCTTTTGTTGCATGGTGTTGCTGTATCATAAAAATAATAACACCTGGTGCGCTGCATGAGGTTACCACCATCTGTGGCCTTGTTCCTCAATTGTGTGGATGCTCCGGCAAGGATAGCTTCAGAAAGCAAAGGGTAATTTTGCTTTACTTCTGTATGATAAGCGGTATCTGCATTTGTTACTAATGCTCCCAAGCGTAAACCTTCAGAACTTGAAGTATCTATGGTGTCTAGGGCTAAGTGCGTAATATCTATGACCTCATCTGGATTTTCCACACGATATTTCATTAAATCCACAAGGTTGGTTCCTCCAGCTATAATTTTGCTGGTTTTGGGTTTGGTCGCAGTTACAGCATCCTGTATAGAATCTGGTCTTTGGTAGCTGAAGTTGTTCATTTCGCTTGCTGTTTTTGAGATTTTGAATACTGTTCTTTTACTTCTGTTACAGCAGCATAAATATTGTTGTATGCACCACAACGGCAGAGATTACCACTCATTAGATCACGAATTTCATCTGGTGTGTCGCCTTTATCCATGTTGAGCAACCCTACTGTTGAACAAATCTGACCCGGAGTGCAATAACCACATTGGTAAGCATCATGTTTTACAAAAGCTTCTTGTACGGGGTGCAGTCCTTTTTCTGTAGCGAGCCCTTCAACGGTTGTTATTTCAACATCTTCATGCATAACGGCCAGACATAAACAACTGTTTACGTTTTTACCATCTACCAGAACGGTGCAGGCTCCACATTGGCCGTGATCACAGCCTTTTTTTGTGCCGGTAAGTTTTAATTCATGTCTTAAGGCGTCTAATAGAGTTGTCCAGGGAGCAATATTAAGATTGTGCTTTTTCCCATTGACATTGAGGATGATTTCATGAGAGTTTGGCGGGCTTGGACTTGCCAATTTGGTTTCTTGGTTAGTTGGTTTCATAGTAAGTTTTTTATATGGGAGCTTCCACAAACAAATATTCTCTTTAGAAAATTTAGGAATCTTCCTTTTTAAAATTAGGAGTTTACTTTTCGCTTTTATTTAAAAAAAATATAAAAAGCAGTTTGTTGAAATTTGAAATGAAATAAAAAGCTCTCGAGATTGAAAGATAGTTTAATAATGAAATGATTATAATTTAGGTATTTAATTGGGGAAAGCTACTTGTCAAGCATCTACATCATCATTAACGACATCACTCCATTCCTGCTTTTCTGTGGCCAATAAAGTTTCGATGCGATTAACGAATAAGCTAAAAGCATTTTGCTCCTCGTAAGGTTTGCTTGCTGTGAGGAAAAGGAATTTTTCTTTTTTTAAATTTTCAGAGGTGAGCCGATAACTTATCCACTTATCCTGAAATTTCCATAGGGAACTTAATGCCGTAAGAATGGCAATTAAGGCACCTAAAAGACTTGTAATAAATATGTAATTGTTTGCAATATGAGAATTAAGTTCTTTAATGCCTGCCATCAGCGTTATGATTACTGAGAGAATTATGATTAGGGCTTTTAGAAAATAATAATACGTTGTATTAATACCGCTTTTTTTGCCGTACCATTTTAACTGATCATCCACACGGGTTTTAATATATTCATCTTGATTCATTGCAAGGAAATTAGATGTTAATTGTAATACTTTTTGCCCCTCTTTGATTCACTTCATCTATCATATGCTCTGTACCGCCTGGGCCGTCACCACCTTTGCCATCCCACAGAGCCAGAAAAGTTAAATGATAATCTGCCTCAGAGAGCGCTGAGTTCAAAATCCACCTATTGTTTCTTTCCCATATAGAATAGTCTCCATAATTATTTAGCCATTTAGGCAATGATTTTGTTTCTGATAGAATTTGCACATCAAGATCGTCATACATAGTATTAAATCGATCAATCCAGTCTGGACCCGCAAATTGAACCGATTCGACTATGAATTGTTCACGCGGAAGGGCTAAATACAAATCTGTTTTTATACCAAGCTGCTTACAGACTTCGTGAAATAGAATATCACCACCACAAGCTCCGCCGGCAATACCTTTTACTTTTCTGTCCTGAGTGTCTAAAATTTTCTTGACTTGACTTTTAATTTTTTCTCTTACTTCCGGCTCTTTTTCTGGTGGAAATCTAGGTTCTTTGCGATCGGGTCTGTCAATCATATGTCCAGAGAAAAGAATTAAATATTCCTTTTCTTCTTCTAATTCTTCTATAGTATTTTCAAAAACCCGAAGAGCAGCATCCACATTGTCCGTTAGGATGTTTAATTTTTTATAAATGAGCAACTGCCTCTTGGCAGCATTAAAGTTGAGATCTTTACTTAACTGCATGGCCATTTTGTACATGTTTTCGATCTTCTGGGGATTGTTATTGATCAAAAACGTCAAATCAGCTTCTGTAATGCTTACCCAAGGATCTACTTTGTTTTCCCTTAAAAGCGCTTTTTTCTCGGCATTTATAGAAGCTTGGATGATAATAGATAGATTAGCGAACTGCTTATTGTATTTTTTTAGTTCAAATTCGGCTTCATCTTCAGAATCGTAAAGTGAGCTCCACTGCATAGGTTTTGCTTCAGCCAAATTAATAATAATCTTAAGGAGGCCTAAAGCATTAATACCCGAATAAAAATGATTTAAGTCTTCGTTAAATCCATTAAGGTAATCGATGTAAGCATTCCTCAAAAACTGGGAGGTCAATGCGTCTGACAGGATATTATCAACATTTGAATTTATCCATGTTTTAATCCAGTTTGCTTTATTGTTACGCGCTTTTAAAGAGAAAATCTCAGCCCTTTTATCTCGAGGGAATGTTGAAATTCTTTCCATCAGAAAATCAATTGCCATTCTGGATTTTGTAAATAATTCCTCCCCAAGAACGGCGTTGTCCAGAACTTCAATTTCGCCAAGACGTTGATAAATTGTTGCTAATCTATCGTTGGCTTCAATATCATTGTGGGTGAGGCTTCTTATTTTCTCCCAACTTTTTTTGGCATCCTTAAAAAGCGCAAGTTTATATTGTATTTCTGCAATCATTCGCAACCCGGGAACCTCCCATGGGAACTGGCTTGCTTCAGATGCTAAGAGCGAAAGTTTGCCTTGTTGTTTTGTTGCTTTAGCAATTTCTACTTCCTCGCTAAAGTCAACGGGAATTGCAAGAAACTCTTCGGCATTCTGAGGTTTTAATTTTGGAAGCATTAAAAAGACCGGACTGTCCACTCTTTCAGAATCTATAGTTTCCCGAATACCCTTATGTAATGCATCAATGCAATCTGCTGGATTTGTGTCGTCGTAAGCAAGATATCTATCTGTTTTAAGATCAAAAGGAACCTCATCCTTACTACATCGTATGAGAAAGGTCTTTTTGTCTCTTAAAGCGTGCCTAATCCCAAGTTCATAAAATGCATTTGCATTGTGAATGGAAATGTCTGCCACAACAATATCACTTGTTAGGAGCAATTGAAACATATCTTGACGTATGTTACCAGCCTCCACTATGGCGGCCGTGGTACATCCTTGTACTCCGGCTTGTTTTAGAGCGGGTATTATAAGTTCATTATGAACTTTTTCAAAGTCAACACCTTGCTTGGTGCCAAAAGGTCTTACTACAAAAGCGTGCATCTTTATCTAGTTTACAAATGAACCAAAATGAGCAGTATCGACCTGTCTTTTAGCCGTTTCTTTTCCCACCTGCCTGAGCTTATCAATATATTTTACATTATCCATTTGCCTTACTTCGCTGGATACAATATTATTTAACCCTATCGCGTCTAGGCCTTTCTGACTAAGATCTGCATTATAACGAACATACAGAAAATTTTTATTGGTGTTTTTTGACAAAGGGGTGGTTGTTCCATCCACCTCTTTTGTAATCATATCATCCAGTTCTCTGTCTATATGGGCTCCATAAGTACACCTTCCCATAAGGCGACAATTTATATCCTGATCCAACTGCATCGTATACATTAAATTATTAGGCAATTCTTTTAATGTATTTACCAGGTTTCCATAATCCCCTTCTGAAGTTGCACTTCCTGTACCTACTGAAACAACCAATAACTTATCTTCACCTGTTTCCCAATTTAAATTATATGCAGGATGTGTTGCCATTTTATAAAGTAAAAAAGCAGGATTGTTATAGGGTGTAACCCCTCCATCTACAAATACGAATGTTTTAGAGGGATCATTCTTGTCCCATTCTAAAGTTTCTGGAGGAAAGTAGGCAGGAGCCGCTGTGCTGGCCCTAACAACTTGATGCAGCTTTATTTTTAAGTTGCAGTCTGGGCGCGATTTATCATTATATTTTGCTAACGGATTATTACTTATAGGCCAAGGGGAATCTGTACTTCTGTTCATAGTTACGACTAGAAGCAAAGAGCGAAATTTACCGTTGTTGAGATCAAGATCTGTGTCCTTTCCAAAAGTTTGTTGGAGCATACTTAACAATGGACCAGATTCATAAAAGGAACGCCATCTTTTGAGCAAAAATGTTTTGTCAAACATGTCTTTTCCCTTCTCTGTGTAAAAGTCCAGTAATTCTTGAACAGACATACCTATGGATAACCCTGTGGCAATAATAGCTCCTGTGCTCGTTCCGCCAAAATAGTCAAAATAATCAGACAACCGGAAATCGTCTCCTTTCCCCAAGTTTTCCTTTAGGTCATTCTCTATTTTTAGTAAAATTTCTAAAGTTAAGACCCCGCGTATTCCGCCGCCATCAAGTGCAAGGATTTTTCTTGGTTGAGGTTTTTCATACCTGTAGGCTAAATTTCCCCAAATCGATTCGCTTTTATCTGACATATTTATTTGTTTTTAGTAATTAAAGATGATTCTGTTTGTGGCTTGATACAAACAAAAGATAAACATTAAATAAGCTTTTAGAATAGGGGAAAGGGATGGTTAAGGTAGGGATATTATTTTTTTCCACAAAGAAAAAATAATCATAAACAACTTGATATCAGAAAGGTATGATTATGTGAAATATCTGGTTAATTAAATGAGTTCTTAAGCGGTAACCCCATTTCTATCAAAAATAAATTCAATTAAGTGATGCGCTTTTTCGGCCGGTTATAATCAACAATCAATTAGTGTTTAAATATCAAAGCGTATTTTAAGAGGAATTTCAACTATAATATTTGTAAAATTGTAGTAGCTGCCTTGCGTTCTTTTGCGATTATGTGAGTCGCTAAAAACAAGATAAAACCGAAAATGTGGCTTTAGAAGAAACCGATCTTAAAATTGAAAAAAGTGTATTTGGAACGACATCCAATGGAGAACAGGTGGATAAATATGTTCTGAAAAATCAAAACGGAATGGAGGTTGCGGTCATCACTTATGGTGGAATAATAACAAGCTGGACGGCCGCCGATAAAGAAGGTGTTTATAAAGATGTTGTTTTAGGCTTGGACTCCCTTTCGGATTATGAAAATGGCAGTCCCTATTTTGGAGCAATAATAGGACGTTATGGTAATCGTATCGCCAATGGAAAATTTGAATTGGAGGGAAAGGAATATGATTTGGCCAAGAACAATGCTCCTAATCATTTACATGGAGGAGATAAAGGATTTGATAAGGTTATCTGGCAAGCGCAAGAAATAGATGAAGGAGATTCTCATAAATTAAAACTCACATACTTAAGCAAAGATGGTGATGAGGGATACCCGGGCAATTTAAACACAACAGTCACATATACCTTAACCCCAGAGGATGAATTAAAAGTAAAATATGAAGCCACAACAGACAAGACGACAATTGTTAATTTAACGCAGCACTCCTATTTTAATCTATCGGCTGATTTTGACAATTCGATTGTAGATCAAAAAGTAATGATCAATGCTGATAGGTTTCTACCGGTAAATGAAACCTTGATTCCTACAGGTGAATTAAGAAATGTTGAGGGTACTCCTTTTGATTTTAGAAATTTAAAACCGATAAAAGCTGATATAAATACTGAAAATGAACAAATAAAAAGAGGTGGGGGTTATGATCATTGTTGGGTGTTAAATAATCAAAAGGATGGAGTACGTTTGGCCGCCTCTGCTTATGATCCCGGTAGTGGAAGATTACTGGAGGTTTTTACAGACGAACCCGGAATTCAGTTATACACAGGCAACTTTTTAGATGGGACTTTACCACAAAAAGGAGGGGCAGGAAATTATGAAAAAAGGAGCGGGTTTTGTTTAGAGACTCAACATTATCCAGACTCTCCAAATCAACCCGAATTTCCAAGCACTGATTTAAATCCCGGGGAAACTTATACTTCACAAACATCATTTAAGTTTTCGGTTAAATAAATAGGAGGTCTCTAAAAAGTTGAACCCTGAATTAATTTCACATACACGGATTGTGATCTTAATAATGTAGATTTGCACGAGATTACTGAATATCTGTTCCTACAAATAGAAAGAGAGGAATTGAAATTATTTATAAAAGGACTGATTTTTCCGATTATCGGTATAACTTATTCTTCAAAAAACTGATATTTAGAATATTAAATTCAGGTTTTGTGACAATTTTTGTCAGAAAAATAGTTGTATGGATAATTTTTATTACTTTCGTCCTTGGTTAATAAGCGGGAATTCCCAAGTCTCCTGTTAACAAATCAATTATGAGCCCCAAACTCAGGAACCTACTTTTCTTTCTGATGCTGGTATTACACCAGGCAATAGGGTATTCTCAAAAAGGATCAAACCCGCCACCCCCAGCAGCCCCCGGTCCACCACCCCCACCAGTGGGATTTTTACCAATTGATGATTATCTGTGGGTTTTAATAGTAGCAGGTGTTTTATTGGGCGGTTGGTATGTAAATAGAACAAAAGCTCAAATTACAGATTCATAAGGCGGTTTACATATTTTCCGATTACATCAAATTCAAGATTAACCGTATCTCCTTTTATTAACGACTTAAAAGTTGTGTGATCAAAAGTATAGGGAATAATAGCTACACTAAAAGAATCTTTTTTTGAATTTACAACAGTAAGACTAACGCCATTTATAGTTATTGAGCCTTTTTCAATAGTTACATTTCCCAGAGAAGAATCGTAAGAAAATGTGAAGACCCAACTCCCATCTTTCTCTTCTATAGACTTGCACAGCGCAGTCTGGTCAACGTGGCCCTGTACAAGGTGCCCATCCAATCGAGTTCCTAAAATCATTGCCCTTTCCAGATTTATCGATGCATCTTCTTTTAGAGAGGCTAGATTAGTCTTTGATAAGGTTTCTTCTATGGCAGTCACAGTGTAAAGATTATCTTTAATAGATACGACGGTCAAACAAACACCGTTATGAGCTATGCTTTGATCAATTTTCAGCTCATTTGTAATCTTACTGCTAACTGTAATATTAAGATTACCTTGATCTTTATTCAAGCTAATTACTTTACCTAGATCTTCAATTATTCCGGTAAACATGGTTGCGTTTTATTTAAGTACTTTTGTGAGTAAACTTACAAAAGAAAGCAATAGCCTTTAATGATGAAAGACGAAAACATACAAATAGGAATATCAGTTGGTGACATCAATGGAATAGGGGGAGAGATCATTCTAAAAACTTTTGAAGACAGTAGGATGCTAGAATTTTGTACGCCTATTATTTTTGCTTCTGCAAAGACAATTTCATTTCTTGTAAAGCATTATAATTATGATCTTAAATTTCAAGGTATAAAATCTATAGACAACGCAATTAAAGGTAAGGTGAATGTTATAAATGTATGGAATGAAGCTGCAAATATCGATTTTGGAAAAGAAACAAAGGAAGCTGGCTCTTATGCGATCAAATCATTAAAGGCAGCTGTTGCCTCTTTGAAAAAAAATGAAATTGACGTTTTGGTAACTGCACCTATAAGTAAATCAAATATTCAGGAAGAGGGATTTAAATTTCCTGGGCATACAGACTTTTTAAATCAGGAACTAGAAGGAAATAGCCTGATGTTTATGATTACAAAAAAATTAAAGGTTGGTCTTTTGACAGATCATGTTGCTATTAAGGATGTTTCTCAAAAAATAACACCAGAACTAATTAATCAGAAATTTCAAACTATCTATAATACCTTAATTCAAGATTTTGGAATTTCTAAGCCTAAAATTGCTTTTTTAGGCATTAATCCACACGTAGGGGATAATGGAGTTATTGGTAAAGAAGATGAGGAGGTTTTAATACCAACCTTAGAAAAAATAAGGAAAAATGATCAGCTGGCCTATGGGCCCTATGCGGCAGACAGCTTTTTTGGTAGTGGAAATTATAAAAATTTTGATGCTATTATAGCGGCATATCACGATCAGGGGTTAATTCCGTTTAAGACCTTGTCTTTTGGCAGAGGTGTTAATTTTACAGCTGGTTTCTTTTAAAGAAGCAGTATATACTGCTATAGATATATTTAATAAGCGAAAAGAGTATAAGGAACTCACAAAAGATGTATTACAAAAACAAACAAAAAGACAGTCTTTTTCGCGCAGGTCTCGATAAAAATAAATGTTTTTTGAAAATTTAGATCAACTTAATTTTCAGCTAAATAAAAATTTATATCTTTGCACCCGCCTTTTGCGGAAAGAGTTGTCAAGGAAAAGGAATAGTAATGAAAGATTTGAAAGCGTTTACAATTCAGTTTGTTGGACTGAAACAAGGTGAGCACAATTTTCGATATCAGATTGACAATGCGTTCTTTGAACATTTTGAGTACGACGATTTTAATGACATAAACATTGATGTTGACGTCAAGTTAGTTAAGAAATCCACTTTTATGGAGTTCTATTTTAAAGCTAATGGAAACGCAAATGTTAATTGTGATTTAACTAATGAACCATTTGATCAACCTGTACAGGGAGATTTTGAATTGGTTGTAAAGTTTGGTCAGGAATATAATGACGACAATATCGACATTCTTATTTTGCCTCACGGCGAATATGAAATTAATATTGCTCAGTATATTTATGAGTTAATTGTTTTAAATATGCCTAATAAGCGGGTACATCCCGGTGTTAAGGATGGCACTTTAAAATCAGAAGTACTTGACAAGCTCGAAGAGTTACGCATAAAAAGTGAAGGAGAAAAAAAACAGGAAAATACAGATCCCCGTTGGGATGAATTAAGAAAATTTTTAACAGACAAATAATTAAAGGTAATGGCACATCCTAAGAGAAAAATCTCGAAAACCAGAAGAGATAAGAGAAGAACGCATTACAAGGCAGCAATGCCTAAAATGGGAATAGATGCGACTACAGGTGAAGCACATCTTTATCACCGAGCTCACTGGCATGAAGGCAAATTGTATTACAAAGGCCAGATTGTTATTGATGCTGCTCAAGATGAGGAAGTAGCCTAATTAACTCTATACAAAATATCAAAACTCCCAAAACCCGGGGGTTTTTTTATTTTGTGAGAATTAGCAAAAAAAGTTAATTCTTGAGTCAAACTGTGCAATTTTTAGTACTTTTCATCCCATTTTTGACGCGAAACAATCGATTTTCGCAGAAACAAAATTTCTATGAGTAAAATCACGGCAGCAATAACAGCTGTGGGCGCTTATGTACCTGAATATGTGCTTACCAATCAGATTTTAGAAACAATGGTCGATACTAACGATGATTGGATAACATCTAGAACTGGTATCAAAGAAAGAAGAATACTTAAAGACCCAGATAAGGGAACTTCATATTTAGCTATAAGAGCAGTTGAAAACCTAATTGATAAAAGCGGTCTCAATCCAGAAGAAGTTGATCTGGTATTAGTGGCTTCTGCAACTCCAGATATGCCCGTTGCATCTACAGCAGCATATGTAGCTACTCAAATAGGAGCTGTAAACGCTTTTTCTTACGATATACAAGCCGCCTGTTCCAGTTTTCTTTATGGCATGTCCACCGCATCTTCTTATATAGAATCGGGACGTTATAAAAAAATCCTTTTAATTGGGGCAGATAAAATGTCTTCAATAATAGATTATACAGATCGTACTACCTGCATTATTTTTGGTGACGGCGGGGGAGCTGTTTTATTTGAGCCCAATCAAGAAGGCTTAGGTCTTCAAGACGAATATTTAAGAACAGATGGTATAGGGCGTGAATTTCTTAAAATTGATGCAGGAGGTTCTTTAATGCCACCTACAGCAGAAACAGTAGCAAATAAAAAGCATTATGTAAAGCAGGATGGAAAAACTGTTTTTAAA
Source organism: uncultured Flavobacteriaceae bacterium (assembly GCA_963974735.1). GTDB lineage: Bacteria > Bacteroidota > Bacteroidia > Flavobacteriales > Flavobacteriaceae > Leeuwenhoekiella. The sequence continues at coordinate 12,803 of CAXBEL010000129.1, forward strand.
TTTGCGGTTTCCAACATGGCAGATGTTAGCGAGCGAATAATGCAGCGCAACGATTTGACTCGGGATGATGTGAATTGGCTTATTGCCCATCAGGCCAATAAGCGAATTATTGATGCAACTGCAAAGAGAATGAATTTGGAAGAGGATAAAGTGTTGATG
>CAXBEL010000130.1:0-12546 GCA_963974735.1 uncultured Flavobacteriaceae bacterium
TCTTTCGATACCATCCATATTAAGAGTCTTTAAAATTAGGTTCATTCAATTTTTGCCATTGGGATAGCGCAAACTTGCTCGGTAATATGACTAACCATCAAGTAAAAAAATTGATTTGGACAGGAGTTAACAGCCTCTTGAATCAAAGCCTGATATTTACCTTTTAAAATTTCATTATTTAAGGTTGGTCTATATCTGGCGACTGTTCCAATGTAATAAGCAAAAGCTAGAGTAGCTGATAAACGATGCATTCTACTCGGTTCTAAATTAAGGTAATTTCTATAGCCATTTCTTGTTATCATAGGGGTTATTCGCAACGGTTCAATGTCTTTACAGATTCTTTTATATGCGCGGTTATGACTGATGTTTGAATTACAGGTATAGTTGAAACCTAACTTTGATTTAAAATACTTTTTCCCACTATCTGATTCACATTCTATTGCATGTAGTTTATCTTTAAAAATACCTTTTAATAGCCTGTCAGTCTTCATAATCTTATCAAACTTTTTTTCATAAGAAACGGTATAAAAAATCCAATTTCTTTTTTTATTTGTTCTAATTATTAATTCGACGGGTAAGTGTTTTCTTTTTGTGTTTGGGAATAAGTCTAATGCATATCCAATTTCATGAACTTCAGGAAGTTCTCTTAATATTTCATCAAATTTAATTTCTAGTCCATCCCCATTATTAATTTCTATTCCAATAGTTTTAGCAAATTCATGGAATATGGAAATTCCTTCATTACCAATCGAGGTCAATTTTAGATTTAGCTTTTTATCTGAAGGCAATGACAATCCATGGTGTTCCATTTTTGTTTCTAAATCATACCCTCGCACTAATAATAGCGTTTTTACCAAATTGATAAATGTGTAATAAATTAACGTGCCTTTTGATGGCATCTTGGCTTGTTTTGCAGAACTGTGAAAACCCTCCGCTAATTCTGCGAAGTATTTAGCTTTAGTAAATAAGCTTCTTTGTTTTTTTCTATCTCTCTTGATTCCATTTATTTTATTGTCTAGCCATGCTTGTAGATAACTAAATGGGTCGGATGTGAGGATAAAAGGGGCACCTGAATAATTGCCAAAAGGAAAATATTTAACTGCCTTAAAATCTCGTCTAACTTGTTCCCCTAGTTCATTTTCTATTGAATTCATGTCTCAACTATTAAAATATTTTTGTATACCCTTTTATTCTAACAACTCCTTAAAATGCTCATAAATCATTATCATAGCTAAGGTGTCTAGCTCGCAGTATTTCAAAAGCGCATTGGTTAACTCATCAATTTCATTTTGGGTCATATCTGTGTATTGAAGTTTACCATATGCTGTTAACGCAGCTCCGCCATTGGCAATATCTTCTATGTCCGATAAGGTATCTTCTATCTGGTCTTCACTCCACCCTTCAAATACGGATGGCAACATTTTGTATGGGTCTTTTACAAAACCTTCATCAATAACTAACCAAATGTGGTCATCAGAAAAATTCTTACTAGTAACACTGATCTGATTAATTGGTTTTGTGTACTTATTTCGCAAAAAATCACTTTTAGCCAAGGAGGAAGGTAAAACAGCTTTTAGCGAATTAGATCCTTTAGTTAATGGGTTATAATAATACCGTTTTTCAATATCCCATAAATCAACCATATCACGTTCTCCTTTCCATTTTATAGCACTCTCTTTTTTAGCATGAGAAATGGAATGTATGAAATTGATTAGCGATTCTTTGTCGGGTTCATTGGAGTGTAATAATTGAATAAAAATGGCATTTAGGATGGTATTCTCGTGATTTGAGTATCTAAAAATAGTGCCATTGTCATTCTCTAAAGCTACTTTTAAGGCTCTTATGAATTCAAAATTAGGGAAAACACCGGCTTTATTATTGATGTATTCATTGGCATGCACTATGCTACCATCTTTATGATACATATGATGTGAAAACTGAAAAGCAATTTGCTCATATGGTTTTAAATCCTTGTTAAAAGGTAACGCAGCTGCACTTGTTTCAAAATCTATAAAATGAAGAGGGAAAATAAATTTTTCCATTTCATCCTTTAGCCCATCTTTATCTACATATATGGACGAATCATTATTCTGGTCTTTTTCTATTTGAAGCCATTGTCTATGTGAAGTAGTTAACTTTTCAGGCTCCTCTTTCAAACCTATATTCTCTTCTGTAAGCTCACTTTTAAAATAGATACCCTCATCAAATAGCTTACTGCCTTTTCTAAAATCATAGATATCAAAAACATTAGGTTTTAAAAAGTCAGTTGGCGCCCACTTATGCTGCTTTTCGAAGCATTCTTTGTAGCCAGATTTTAAACCTTGTTCTTCTTCTAAACTACTACATTTAAATTCACAGGTTTTACAAGATTTAAAGCTAGTAGGCCAATTGGCATAATCGTCCTTTTTATAAATATTTTTTAATAATAGAATTGCTTCTTGAAAGTTCAAATTTGGGTGATACATGTGCTTGTTAGACTCAATATCATTTATTATTTGAGTAATATCCTTTTTACCTAATACAGAATCTCCAGTTTCTTCAAGAGACTGTACTTTCTTTACTATTCCAGTGCGATTACCTCCTTTTTTTGTGATTCTGAATAATTGATTCAACCCATTTATGCTCGTTTTTTTGGACTTGTCTACCATCATAAGAAATGACTTTATTTCCCATGATGGAAATGCTTGTTCTATTACATACTTTTGGAATGCAACATCAAATAAATACGATTTCCAGCCAGATACCAAGCCGCCTCTTTTACCTACTAATAAAAATTCGTCTTCCGGTGTAAACGATTTGGATTTTACTTCTATCAGCTGAACTTTATTACCCTTTTTAACCAAAACATCTGTTCGAATAAATAAACCATCAACAAGAAAAGCTGCTTCATAAATAACAACATTTTCTTGCTTTAAAAGTTCTTGAGTTTTATTCCAAGCCGCTTCATATTCCCAGGGATTACCCTCTATCAATACTCCATCAGGATAGTGCATTCTTGCAAGTTCTTCAACTTGAAAACCACCTTGTGCTAATGCTTCTAGGAAAGGGTCTTCTTTCTTAGTGTTTACATAGTCATTCTTGCCCGTGTAGTAAAGTTTGTTTGGGCATTCAAGACCTAGTTTAAATTTTGATTTGGTTAACAGTCTCATGATATAAAGTTGGTAATTATGTAAGCAATAAGCCAATGATTATAACAGGTGGAAAAACTATAAGTATATGATAAATCAGTCCCGTTTTTAAATAATAATCTGTTTTAGTACTAATTACCTGCCAAGTACTTAAATCAAAATATTCAGCGTTAGAAACCTTGAACATATTATGGTCTATTGGCTCGTGGTTTTCGTGTCGTTCTAAAATTCTTTCGTATTTACCAGAGATTTTTTCTGCAAACTTTTTTTTATCCTTTAGGGTAGGACTATCAGTCAAAGTTTTAAATATTCTCACATCGTTATATAAACTAGATAACTCTAGACCACAATTATGGAACTGTTTTGATTTAGTACTGAAGTCTTTTGCGTTTTCAATTTGTCCAAATACCAATAGTAAAATAGATAAGCATGTTATTGAGTAGGCTATTAAATTTTCATCTATAGATATTGGTGTATATATATTATACACAGATAAGAGACCAACTGCAATTAGATATACAGATAACATGCTTGTACAAAGGTTGGATAAATCAGCAATGTTTAACAGCCTTTTATTTGCATTGAACCTGCTGCCTTTGGTTGACCAAATTTTGTAATTTAATTCTTCTAAAAATGTCTTGTTTAAATAGTCCCTCGGTGATTTCTTTGTTTCCAATCTCAATAATTTTAAATTGATAGCAAAAGTTTAAGAAACTTGTGCTAGACCTTATAGTTTCAAATATAAACTTTTAACAAGTAATCAATTACGGAAAACTACAATGAGATTAAAATTTGTAGTAAAATACAAATGTGGATGATTTTCCTTACTGGTAACGTCGGTCAATTAATAAGTGTTCCATAACCTTTTTAGCAGTAATTTCAGAACTCTTTACATTACTCCTTTCCGGAAAGTATTCTGGACTACTGTTAAACTCCCTAAAATATGATTCAAAAAAGTCTAACTCTTTACAAAATCCGCTATTTGTAAAGAGTCTTATTTCTTCTTTTTGAAATGCTTCTCGTAAAACGCAGATTCCATTTCTTGTTGCCTATTCCAAAAAATCACACCACATTCTTTACAATTTCGCCTACCTTGAATAGCCAAATATTTATAGAGGGTAGGTTTTGATTTATTACCTACCAACTTCATGATATCAACAATAGGTAATTTGTTCTCCTGGTAATATGATGCAGCTAACATCGCTTTTTGCTTAGCTTCTTTACCGAGTCCCTTTTTTACGACCCAATTGTATTCCCCTTCTTCTTGCACTTTTCAGACCTGGAGTTGTGCGCTCAATTATAATATCACGTTTTAATTCTGCTACAGCACCAAAAAGGGTAATGATAAATTTACCATGTGCAGAAGTCGTATCAATAATAGGGTCATTGATACTTTTGAATTTAACGTCAAGTTTTTCGAACTGATCGACCAGTTTTAATAGATGGGAAATACTCCTGGCAATACGGTCAAGTTTCCAAACGATTACCGTATCTCCTTCTCGAAGTTTCGAAATCATCAGATCTAAGTCATGTCGTTCTGACTTGGCGCCGGATGAAGCATCACGGAATATATTTTTCTCGGTGACTCCTTCTTTTAATAGTGCATCTATTTGTAAACTGGGATTTAGGGTTTTGGTGCCTACCCTTACATAACCAAAAAGTATATCTAGTATATTAATAGGTCTAAAAATAAACTAATAAATTATACCGATAAAATGGACCGTTTTTTATTTGAAATGCGATTTGATTAAAAAGTTCAATAAAACGGTCGTTTGTTTATACTTTTTTAGTTCCGTAAAACGTGAATTACCAGAACTTTTAAAAAGAACGACAAATGGAACTGGATAAGGATTTGTTTGACGCGAATATCGATAGTCCCATAAAACGGCCGTTTTATGGGACCCAGAATTCTGCACTTATCTTCAAATAACTAATGAAAATAAACAATTTGTCATACCCATATAATCGATTTCTAAAATCCATTTGAAATTCTGCCCAGATAAATCCATATCTGAAATTGCTATGCAATATATTCTAGCGAATCTTAAACCAATAAGATTGTTTCAGCTTTCCCTACTTGTCCATTAGGTAAATGTAAATTTCTTAAGGTTTTAATAGTATAAATTTATTCCTTGATTATTTTGTGGGTTTCCTTTATCTTATCCGAAACAATTTCCAGTATGTACAACCCTTTTTTAAGAGCTGTTATATCTAAATCAAACTTCTCGTTATTAAAAGTTCCCTTACCATTCATAACCTCAATGTTGTTTAAATCAATAAGTTGGTAGCCAAAAACATCACTATTCCCAATTTCCGCTGATTTAAAGTCTCCAAATGTGGCACTCTCCTTGGAGATAGTAATTGTTGTACTTGCGGGATTAGGACTTATACGATAATAACCGTATCGCCCAGGTATTGGTCCTGTAAAGAAAGCTGAAACTTGACCAGTACCACAGGTATTCTGATTTCTCACCTCAATACGGATACTATTCTCCGTATAATAAAATGTTGTTGTTCTTCCAGTAGTTGTACGTGAAAAAGAATTGTTAACATACCAATCATAAGGGCTATTACCGCTACCACCGTTTATGGTCACATCAATATAGTTGCTACTTGAACTGTATATACTAATGGACATCGGTGTTTGTCCCTCAACCTGATTTACGTTTAAACGTTCCGTAAATGTGGATCCATTGTTGGAAGTTGCCCTTAACCACCCACTTCCAGATGTTGATGCATTAGATGCCCTTATTATAGCAGAAGTATTGTTTTGTGATACTATTTGTATGTTGCCCGATGCAGTCCATGTTATATTTCCGGTTCCATTCTGCAAAGTATACGTGCTGTTGGTATTACAGACCAAATTATTCCCAGTGATATCAGGTAATTGTAAATTGTTACTTATCCAGCCCCTATAATTGAACAGTCTTGTATATATGGTCGGTTTATTATCTTTTGGAGATTCGCCCCAGCTGCTACAACCAGTAAGAAATCGTTGACTGCTTTTTAGAACGGTTGCCGGCCCTCCGCTATCCCCTCGGGACACGCCTGAATTTACCAACCTTAACGCAAACATATTATTTGAAACAGTAACGTTTCCAGTATTAAGGTTGTTCGCAGAGTTATTAGATATAATGGGCATATCCAGTGTCTGCAAAATATTTGATGGAGTAGTTGCGGTTCCATCCAAAGTATTTCCCCATCCGGTCACCCTAGCCATTCCCCCGGGCAGTGCATCAAAAGCGCTATCAGTTAGTTGAATTGGCAATACGTCGTTGTTATAGTTAAGCGGAGCGGTAATCCTAATAAGGGCAACATCGTTTTCTTGGGTTGCCGGATTGTAATTGGGATGCCTAATAATCTGCGCCACATTTCTATATTGTCCGGTAATGAGGTCATTTCGTTGTGTTATCCCTGCGGATATCGTTATTTCATTTACTCCGATTACATTACCCGTGTTGAAATTTGTTATACAATGGGCTGCGGTCAATATCCATTCCGGAGTTAAGATAGAACCCCCGCAAATATGTTGATTTCGTGCAGCCAATATATGGTATGTACCTGATCCTCGCATTGATATTTGCCAAGGATTCTGGTCTATTGTAGTATTATTGCCTCCAATTATACGCTGTTGGGCATAAGTAGCCGCAAACATTAAGGACATCAGGATTAGTAGGAATTTTTTTTTCATAGTTTTTATATTTATGACTATTCTTCGAGAAGGGTGAAACCTTTGTAATCGTTCGTCACAAGTCCATGCGCTCCAGTAAGACACGATATTAATTTTCCTGTTATTTCAACATCTGAACCTTCATCTGACTTAATTTTTTTTACTGGGAAAATCCTTATGGTCTTTTCTCCATTGATTTCGAACAACGAGGGCAGATGTGTTTCAGCATCCACTTCATAATAGGTCTTGATACCGTTGAAGAAAGGCTGACCATCTTCCACAACTCTTACTTTTGCCGGAATGGCTTCGGTCAGCTCAATAAGTATGTCAGGCTCTATACATAGAGCATTAAGGTCGACATCTTCATTTTCTTGACCATTGGAACAGGACATCATCATTGAGATGCAAAGAAAAATCATCGTTTTGATCAATACTTTTGATTTCATAAAGATAAATTTAGTTAATATTAATTAAAGTAGGAAAATACTTAGATTAAAGTCGATAAACAGTTCATCCGACAAAGATTTCTTTTAAGATGTGGAAAAGTCGAAAGAGTTGCTTAGTCTCCGACGCTTTATGACTCTGTTTCATGTGTTTTTATACAAGAATCGACCCCTATCCAATCTGCCTGCTGAAGATTTAATTTCCTTTACTCCTTTATTTCTTTTATCTCCGGTATGGTATCCGTTTTTCATTAGGCTTTCGTCTTTGGGCATAAAAGAGGAATATGACAGTTTAAAAGAAGCGTTTGGGAGCCGTTCTGTAATGTCATCTCAGCATATCAATTTGCACTTGGAATATGATTTCAAGAGAAAAAGCAAGGAATACCACTTTGATATGGACAGAATGGAATCATTGATAATCCCTTGATTTTATCACTAATGAACATTTCATCCCAATTTTGGATGAAGGCCAAGTAGAAATTTTGATAGTTCTCTAAAAAGGAACCTTTTACGGCACTACAATTTATCTCTGACGTTCAAATAAACCTGTTTCCATTTAATTAGACGAGTATGTTTAATCCCAGGTTTATTTAGAATTAGATAAATCTAAGATTATAATTTAGATAATTGACAAATAGGATCACTCAGCACATTCCCTTTCATTTTGCGAAAAGCTCCATTGCAGGAGAAAGCGCTTCACTACAAAAGGTCTTGAACACAATCCTGAATTTTGACTTTCTATTACGCCTGCCAGTCAATTTTCTTCTTTCCGTTGTGCTGGAAAGAGACACTACTTTCCCGAGCTAAAATTCAGGATTACGTTCGCCAGAACAAATACCACGTTGACACTTTCCTGCACAAAGAATTAAAATTTGAGTTGGGACGAACTGCATAATCATTCGCACGCTCACTTTTATAAGTTCTTACCCAATCTAATTTTAGGTAGGGTTACAGAAAAGGTAACGGCGATGGCGCTATGGGAAGTAACTGATTAAAACTGGAATGAATGGTAATCCGTATTATTTTGCTATAAAAAATAGCGGTAACTAACTGGAAATATAGCATTCCATATCAAAAGAAAAGGAATACGCTCAAGATATAATAAGTAGCTGATCTTAAAGGAAAATGAATGTCAAAATATAGCAATAGAAACCATGCAAAATGAATTCGAAAAGTATCGCAAATATCTAATTGTCAATCAATTAAAATTGAATAACTTCTGTTTATTACTAAAAAATATTGATATTCCAAGCGTATAAAATAGCTTTTCAAAAGTAGTTGGAAAGTATGAAGATCCTGAAATGAAATGAAGGAATCGAATAGCAAGAGGGTAACACGCTAAAGCTATGTTTCGTTTATTCGATTTTGCCATAAACCTAACGTTTATATGGGTTAACAGGGTTTATTCAATATTTTGAATCTATGGATTATCGCTGCTTTTTAGTAAAAACAATCGTTAACCGCCGTGAATAGGCATCAATTTTACTAAAAACTATGGATAAGGGATATGAAAAAGAAGAATTTGAAACACTAAAGATTAAAAGTTCAGTAGCCGGTCATTTTAGAAAATTTAGTAAAATGTTATCAAGGTCCCAGTCGATGACATTACTCCTGATGATGGACTTTTTTGAAGAAAATGGAATTTCACCGACAGAGAATTTAGGACCACGGATGGAGACCTTGGAAAACAGGATTTCTTTGCTGATAAAGAAACGCATGAACGGAATGATCGCGATACTGAAGGATATCGAAAAATCCCAGACCAAACCTACGGCGGCAATGCTGTATGCCCTCTTTGAACAAACCGAACCGGTCAAAAAGCCAATGATGGTAGAGAAAAAGTACTTCAAAGAAAAAAAGCAGGTACGGTACCAAGAAAGAAATAACGATAACAAAATCACGGGAATGTGATGGAAAAAGTGAACTACATCGCTCACCTGAATGCCGTCTTCGAAAAATTAAACGAGGACGATAGGGTCAAACAAGGGCACATTACCTTGTACCTGGCGTTCTTCCAGAAATGGAACAGGGAGTACTTTAAAAAGACCTTGACCATAAATAGGACAGCCATAATGAAAAGGGCAAAGTTCAAATCAAAAACGACTTACCACAATTATCTGAAGGATTTGAACGACTGGGGATATCTAGTTTACTTTCCCTCCTTTCATCCGGCAAGGGGCTCAAGAGTAAGGCTTCCCATTTTCGGGACAAGTAGTGGTACAACCTCTGGGACACTTCCACGTCAAAATTTGGCCAGCAGCGTACCGGAACCTGGCCAAAATCTGGTACCTTCTTTTAAACATAAAACAAAAGAAAACTTAAATAAACTGGAAAGACCAAAAAATGGCCGGGCTGTTTTAATTTTTTTTAGAGAGAATAATTGGCAGGAAACGGAAGGTAGAAAATTCTATGCCTACTATGAATCAAAAAATTGGAAACTACGAGGAGGTCTAAACATCAAAAACTGGAAAGCGCAAGCTAAAAAGTTTGTAGAGAAGGGTATTGAAGGTAAACAAGAATTGACCACGCCAATTTCTGGCTATCTAAAAAAACTTCAGAGTAGGGTTGAAAGAAATTTTGAAGACCAACTTTAAAGATTTACATAAACTTATTTCTTAAAACTGCCATGTCTTTTCCTACTTTCATATCCAAAATCTTGGCGTAATGTTGCGTGGTTCGCAAATTCGTATGACCGAGCATTTTACTAACGGATTCTATAGGAACCCCATTTGTAAGCGTCACCGTTGTTGCAAAGGTGTGCCTGGCTAAGTGGAAAGTCAAGTTCTTCACAATACCACAGCAATCTGCAATTTCTTTAATATACGAATTCATTTTTTGATTGCTCAGTACGGGCAGAACCAAATCTTTTTCTTTCAAAAGCTCATCATCTTCGTATTTTTCAATGATAGCCAGGGCAATGGGTAAGATAGGAATATTACTTCTAGTATCGGTTTTGGTCCGTCTGGTTTTAATCCATTTCTCGCCGTCTGAACCTATTACGATATCGGCATTGGTCAGTTTCTTAACATCTGCATAGGCTAGGCCTGTGAAACAACAAAAGACAAAGATGTCTCGTACTTGATCTAAGCGTTTTATCTTAAATTTTAAATCGTTAATACGTTGAATCTCCCCTTCGGTTAAAAATTCACGCTCAACAATTTTCAGCTTTCCCTTCCAATTTACAAAAGGGTCTTTATCGATCCAATCATTCGCATAAGCTATGCGAATGATTTTTTTAAAATTGGTAATATATTTAATTGCGGAGTTATGCGCACACTTACGGGTCATTTTAAGGTAGTATTCGAAGCCTGTAATGAACTTGTGGTCCACATCTTGGACCGGAATATCATTTTTCTTGTACTTCTTCCTAATATATTCCGTGACGTGTTTTTTACAGGTGCGATAGCGTTCCGCTGTACCAGGGGAGAAACCCTTGCCTATAAGACTTTCGACTTCATCATTATGTTCCTGGAATATTTCTAGGAGCATTTTTTTTATTTTGTCCTTGCCCAATAGTACATCGCGCATATCAGAAGCGGAATAAGAAGCTTTGTCCTGTTCAAAATTCCTCTGAATCGAATAAATTCTATTTTTTATATCGCTTAAATGTCTATTGATTTCTTGAGCATCAGCAGAGTTTCCCATCACTAGTTGGGTTCGAGAGTTCCACAAGTCAAGGTGGACTTTTCGGTGGACGCTAAATTCTGACCGACGGCTGTCAAGTGTTATTCTCAGGAAAATCGTAGTCTTACCTGCAGAATTTACTTTACTTTTTTTGATGAAAAATAGAAGGGAAAGTGGACGTGACATAATTTTGAGCTTAAATTTGCTTTAATTTAATCAAAAAATCACAATTAATAATTATTGTAAGAAACTTATTATCAGTTATTTATGAATATCTGGTGGACCTTTTTGGATTTACTCAACCTCCACCGAATTAGCCCCTTTTAGAATGATATTATTTGATATTAAATGAAATCAATAAAAATGAAAAACCCTGTAAATCAACGATTTACAGGGTTTTTGGTGCCTTTTAAAGGACTTTTCGCGGAGAAAGAGGGACTATCCATTGTATTTAAATATACTGATAATCAGATAGTTAATTTTAAAAAAACTATAATTACGCACCGAATCACACACCGATTTTACAATCAATTGAAATACAGTAGTTTACAGAGTGATTTTAATGTAAAATTACTTTAATTTCAAAATCTGAATAAATTATTTTGAAACAAATTGGGCGCAAAATTATTTTTGCATTTTCTTAAACTTTAACATTTAAAAATCATTTACTCCGAGGGTTCGAATGTTTTTATCTAGGTTCGGGAGTAAATTTCTTGCATACGTGAATTCTGAAATTATAAGATTACATAAATCTCTTAACTTTTAATCAAAAGTATTGAAACAGTATTCTGACACTGCTTTTGATGAATTAATTTTATTTACTTCTATTTGATGAAGAATGATTCAAATAAAATTGAACTAATCAATATTAATATTCTATAATTTTTTAAAAAAATTTCGCAGAAAATATATTTTAGTTTGAAATCACTTTATCCTTGTAAAATCAAAGCATAGAGTAAAATCTCATAAAAATTATTTATTCCCATTATAATAAGCTCTAAAATTATCACATTGATAAAATTTTAACAGTATAATTTTTTTTCTATATTTAATGCTTAATCTTAATTTCAAAGTAAAATATGGCAAATGTTTTATGGTTACAAGGAGGGGCTTGCAGTGGCAACACAATGTCTTTTCTTAATGCAGAAGAACCAACTGTTGTAGAACTTATAACAGACTTCGGTTTAAATATTCTCTGGCACCCAACTACGGGCTTACAAATTGGAGACCAAGTTCAAGATTTACTTAAAGATATTCTAGCAGGAAAGGTCCAAATGGATATTCTCGTGTATGAAGGGTCTTTAATTCAGGGCCCTAATAATACAGGTACAATGAACTACTTTGCCGATAGACCAATGATGGACTGGATTAAAGAATTATCAGAGGTAGCTGGTTATGTAGTTGCCATTGGTGATTGTGCTACTTGGGGTGGAATTCCTGCTGTAGCTCCTAATCCTAGTGAATCAACGGGTTTACAATTTCTCAAAAAGAATAAAGGAGGATTCCTAGGTGCAGATTATGTGTCCAAAGGAGGATTACCTGTAATAAATATTCCTGGATGTCCTGCCCATCCAGATTGGATTACCCAAATATTAGTAGCGATTTCAGTTGGTAGAATTGGAGATGTATTAATTGATGAATATCACCGACCAAAAACATTCTTCACAGATTTTGTTCAAGA
>CAXBEL010000131.1:0-12479 GCA_963974735.1 uncultured Flavobacteriaceae bacterium
TGCGTTGCTGGACGTTTGCATTAACAGCGTTCAGACTCGGAATTAAATCAATGCGGTGCTGCTGATTAAATCTGGAAATCATTGTGGTTATTATAGCAATACCAAAAGAACCTCCCAATTGACGCATCATCCCCGTAAAAGCCGCTCCTTCACCTATGTCCTTACCTTTTAATGTGGATAAAGCAAGTGTGGTTATTGGTACAAACAGAAGGCCTAAACCAAATCCGCGCACCACGAGTGGCCAAAACATATGTTCAGTTCCCGTATCTGGAGTCATAATATTATGCATCCACAAACTAAAAATGAAGAATATTGCAAAGCCTGCTGCTACAAGATATTTCTGAGACACTCCGCGCTCCAGCATTTTCCCGATGACGGGCATCATTAGTCCTGTGGTAATAGAACTGGGGATTAATAATAAACCGGCATCTGTTGCTGTCCAACCTAAAATAGATTGAGTATATATAGGAATTATAAACGTAGTACCATACAAACCAAACCCAAGAATAAAAGTCATGATAGTTCCTATTCTTAAATTGCTATCCCGTAAGACACGCAAGTTTACAATGGGATGATCATAAACTAATTCCCTCCATATAAATAGGATTAGTCCAAATAAAGAAACAACACTTAAAGCTACTATTAAAGGATCCTGAAACCAATCATCCTGCTGACCATGTTCCAATACAAATTGAAGAGAACCTATAAAAGATGCCAAAAGAAAAATCCCGACCCAATCAACTTGATTAACTTTTAGTTTATCACCGAATTTAGGACTACGCACAAATAAAATAGTAAATATCGTTGCAATGATACCTATGGGTATATTGATGTAAAATATGTAAGGCCAAGAGAAATTATCAACCAGATAACCACCTAGAGGAGGTCCGAGAGTTGGTCCTACAATGATTCCCATTCCATAAATAGCTTGAGCCATCCCTCTTTTAGCAACTGGATAACTTTCGGTAATTATCGTCTGAGCAGTAACCAGCAAGGCACCACCACCCATTCCTTGAATAAAACGAAAAGCGATGAGTTCCCAAATATTGGTAGCATTTCCGCAGAGAAATGAAGAAACTGTGAATATTATGATGGAAGCTGCAAAATAATTACGCCGACCAAATTGTTTGGACAACCAGCTTGTCATGGGTATTATAATAACGTTTGCAATGGCATAAGCCGTTATAACCCATGCAATATCTGTTAAAGTAGCCCCCAGACTTCCGCGCATATCGTTGAGGGCAACATTTACAATTGTAGTGTCTATGATTTCAAGAAGTGCGCACAATACCGCGGTAACAGTAACTATGACCCTTCTAAAGCCATATTCTACTAAGCTATTTTCTTCTTCCTGCTGCATGATTTAGTTAAGATGCACATCTACGTTCACATTCATTCCAGAACGTAATTTGGCCAGTTTATCTTCAGAATTATCTTGGGTAAAATCTATTTTTATAGGTAACCTTTGTATGGTTTTTACAAAGTTTCCGGTAGCATTATCAGGAGGTAAGAGTGAGAATCGAGCTCCTGTTGCTGGCGAGAATGTTGTGATTTTACCCATAAACTCTTCACCAGGATAAGCATCAACTTCTACACTTACGACTTGACCTACGTGCATTTTTTCTAGTTGAGTTTCTTTAAAATTGGCTACAATCCATTTATCATGGGTATTGACCAGATAAAATAAAGCTTGCCCAGGCTGCACATACTGCCCGGCCTGAATATCAATACTAGATAACTGGCCATCTATTGGTGCGGTAACTACAGTATAATCGAGATTGAGTTGAGCTGCATCGAGTTGTGCCTGTGCACTTTTGACATTAGCCTCGGCAACAGTAACCTGCTTCTCCGAGATCTGGGCTTGAGAAATTGCAGCATTTCGTTGGCTGGAAGATGCTTTCTGCTGACTTTGAAGTATCTGTACCTGTGTTTCTGCCTCTTGTTTAGCGGCTAAAGCCTGCTCGTATTGCTGAGAGGTAATAGAATGATTGGCATATAGATTTTCATATCTTTTAAAATCATCTGAAGCCCTTCGCAATCTGATTTTTGCAGATTCGATATTTCCAGAAGCAGAATTAACCTGTGCTCCAGTTGTCGCCACATTAGCCTGATAAGAACCTATACTTGCCTCAGCAACATTCACCTGACTTTGAGCTGCGGCAAGACCAGCTTTGGCCTGTTCCAGTTTTACCTGATAATCCCTCTGATCAATAGTAAAGAGGGTATCCCCTTTTTTTACCATTTGATTATCGTTTACAAATACTTTATTTACATAACCTCCTACGTGTGGGATTATAGAATTCATATTTGCTTCTACCTGAGCATCATCAGTTTCTTCGTGAGAAAGAGAGTGTATATACTTATAAACACCATAAGCCACTCCTATCGTCACTAAAGTGCCCACAATGATGATAAATTTCTTATTGGTTTTCTTTTTCTGTTCCATTAGTATGAAGTGAATTGTTATTGTATGAATTGGTTTGTTAATTGCCCTTTGGCAGAAAGTAATTCGTAATATTTTTGAGTGATGTTAGCCCTTGAAAAAGCTAAATTTATTTTAGCTTGTAACTGTTGAATATCGGCTTCCAGAAGATCATTGGTGTCAACTAAGCCATTGTCATATTTGTCTTTTACAATGCGGTAATTTTCTATAGCCTGCTCTTCAGATTTTGTATAAACTTGAAATTTGTTTAGCTCAAGTTCATATTCCTGTCTGGAGTTTTCTATTTGAAATTTTACCTGATCTGAAGCTTGATCCAATGTATATTTTAATTCTTCCACTCGACTTTCAGCAACTTTCACATCACCTTTATTTTTAAAAATATTGGCCAAATTGTATGAAAGTCCAACACCTATATTCATAGCATTTCTAACTGTAAGTGCGTTATTTAAATCTAATGCTATATAACCTCCACTTAAAGAAATAGAAGGATAGTAATTGCTTTGAGCAACCTTTATCTGATTCTCAGCAGCTTTTTCTTGATAGTGTAAGGCTTCAAGATCTGATCGCGAAATGGTGTCTGTGGAATTTAATTCTTGAATAATACCAAATTGAGTATTAGTCGTATTAATAACTGTATTTTCTGGAAGTTTTAATACGACAGCCAGTTTATAGCTAAGAATGTTTCTGTTTTTAATTGCTTCTTCCAATGTGATCCCTACGTTAGATTCTTGAAGTTGAGCTTTTAATAAATCGTTACGCGCCAAGAGCCCGTTTTCTTCCATTGCCGAAAAATCCTTTACACGTTGCTGGGTACTTTTTAAATTTTCTTTTACTAGGGCAATTGTTTGATCAGCTTTATATAAGTTGAGGTAATCTAGAATTGTTTGAAGTGCAAGTTGTTCATCATCACTTTTTGCTTTAAAAGAAGCTGCCTTGAATAAATTCTCACTAGCCTTAATGCTATTTTTAATTTTAAATCCTGCGAATAAGGGCAAAGAAATATTTGCTTGTCCTAAAAGTAGTAGGTCAATATTAGGTGTCCCGGCAGGGTTAGCTTCACCTTCTTCAGGGTCACTTTCCTGTGTGTCTAAACGCAAATCTACATCAGCGTTTGTGAGATACATATACTGACCAGAAATGTCAAAATCCGGATACTGATTGTTTCGACTTACATTTAATTGGGCTTGAGCAGTTTTAATTTGAGCTGCAGAAATCTTGCTTTGATCGCTGTTGTTCAAAGCCATTTCTACTGCTTGTTCCAGGGATAAGTTTGTAACTTCTTGGGCAAATACAATTTTAAAACCCGATAGCAAAAAAGCTGCAAGTAATAGGGATTTAAATTTCATAAGTTAAAAGAGCTTTAATAGTTTTTTGAACGTGTTTGGTTAGGGTGTTGAATACAAAATCATCCAGATCATTTGCGTTATCTAAATGATGAATGACTTTAAAAAAAGGTTTGTTATAATAGAAGTTGAAGTACGTACCTAAGATTGTAGGAAAAATGAGGGAGATATCTACATTTTTAGTAAAAACCCCTGCTTCTTGGCCAGCTTTAATAAAATTTTCAATTACAGAATAGTTCTCTAACTTTTGGTTTACATAATGCTCTACGTCTAATTTTCTATTCTCGTTAGAGTATTCAAAGTGTACAATCTTATACATTCTTCTATTTGCGTGAATACGTTTGATCACAAGCGCAATAAGCAAATCCACACGTTCCAAATAACTTGAATTTTCGGAAAGCACAGACTCAGCTTTAATGCGAAAATCAGAAGTACGATAGGTCATTAATGCTGACAATAATTTTTCTTTAGAGCCAAAATAATAGGATATCATAGCAACATTCACTTTAGCGGCTTTGGCGATCTTTCTTACAGAAGCTCCGTCAAAGCCACTCTCAGCTATGAGTTTTTCTGCAACAAGTAAAATGTGAATTTGTTTTTCGTTAAGTTCCATAGGACTAAATTGTGTGCAAATTTAAACAATTGTTTAAATTAAACGTTTGTTTAATATTTAGAAATTTTAAATTATAACAGTACAACGTTTTAGTTTTAAGAAATAAAAAAAGGGAACGTGAGTTCCCTTTTTAAAAATTCGATATTTTGATTTAAATCAACTTTCTTTAAGCGATTTCATATCAATTACAAAGCGATATTTCACATCTGAATTAACGACGCGTTTATAAGCTTCATTTATATTCTGAATGTCTATTACCTCTACATCAGAAACAATATTGTGCTCACCACAGAAATCAAGCATTTCCTGAGTTTCCTTAATTCCGCCAATCATAGAACCAGCGATACGCTTTCTTCCCATTATTAAACCTCCCCCATGCATAGGTTCTAGCGGTTCAACAGCGCCAACTAAAGTCATAGTTGCATCCCTTTTAAGCAATGCGATGTACGGATTCATATCGTGACCTACAGGAATGGTATTTAAAAGAAAATCGAATGAACCTGTATGTTTTTTCATTTGATCAGCATCCTTGCTTATCAAAACTTCATCAGCACCCAGTTCTGTTGCGTCTTTTGATTTTTCTGGAGAAGTTGTGATCATTACAGTATGAGCACCCATTGCGTGTGCAAATTTAATTCCCATATGCCCTAAGCCACCTAGACCTATTACACCTACTTTATCTCCTTTTTTTACATTCCATTGTTTTAATGGAGACCAAGAAGTTATTCCTGCACATAATAAAGGTGCTGCAGCTTTTGCATCTATATTTTCTGGAATTCGTAGAACAAACTCCTTATTCACGACAACACTTCCAGAATAGCCACCATAGGTGTGGCCTCCCATATGCTTGTCCTTACTGTTATAGGTAAATGTGGCACTGTTCTCACAGTACTGCTCTAAATTTTCTTTACACGCATCACAATTCTTACATGAATCCACCATACAGCCTACGCCCACAAGGTCACCTTCTTTATAATTGGTTATGTTGGCTCCTACTTCTGTCACAACTCCTATAATCTCGTGTCCAGGAACTACAGGATACACAGAATTTCTCCAATCATTATTAACGGTATGAATGTCGCTATGGCATATACCACAGTAGGTAATATCAATTCTTACATCATTTTCAGTTGTTTCTCTTCTCTTTATATCTAAAGGTTTCAATTCGGCTTTAGCCGATGAAGCCCCGTACGCTTTTACGTTGCTCATTTATTTTTATTGATTTAAAATAATATTCTGGCAAATTTGAAGAATGGTTGCTAAAATATTTTTGGATTAACATACTTTAACTTCAAATTTGATAATAGGAGAAAAGCTCTAATTTACTTAAAAGACCACAGTCTTGATTTTTGACCATAATATTTTTAGAAAATATGCGGCAATTATGACCATAACCGTGAGAAGAGCGGCTTTTACATGTTTGCCGTAAATCCAATATCCTGTTGCGAAAAGTGCTCCATAAATAACAACACAGCCCAATAAAGTAGCTTTGATTCCTGCAGGAACATTCCAGCGTTCAGATTTGGTTATGATATTTGCACCTTGCTCTTTAGCGCGGTCAATTATTTTAGCCCATCCAGGGCCTCCAGGTTGAATGCTTTTATAGAAATTAAATAATGTTTTTTCTGACTCCGCAGGAGTAAGATAAGTTACCACCAGCCAAATTGTTGTCGTGATTAAAACAATTATGGGATACGTCATATAGCCGGGCATTAGGCCTTGAATAGCATCTCCAGTTTGTATATCTGTTCCGCCAAATAAAAATGTTCCTGCTGGAGTAAATGTTATTATAAGCGAAATTATTCCAGAAGAAAACATCGCGGCAATCTCACTCCAGGCATTAATACGCCACCAGAACCAGCGCAATAAGAAAATTAGACCTGTCCCAGCGCCAAACATTATTATAATATTGAATAATTGCAAGGCGTTAGTCAAAATAAGTGCGAAAGCAGAACTTACTACCATTAATACCACAGTGGCTATTCTACCTACATTTACCAAGTTTTTTTGAGAGGCACCTTTGTTAATCTGCTGTTTGTAAAAATCATTTACAATATACGAAGCACCCCAGTTTAAATGAGTTGAAATAGTTGACATATACGCAGCAATTAAGGAAGCCAAAACCAAACCGAGAAGTCCGCTGGGTAATTTAGTAAGCATAGCAGAATAGGCTAAGTCATCGCCTAATTTATCTGCGGCAACATTAGGGAATGCGTCGTGTATACTGGCAACATCTGGATAAAGCACAAGCGAAGATAGAGCAACAATTATCCAAGGCCATGGACGCAATGCATAATGTAAAATATTAAAAAAGAACGTGGCTCCTATGGCATGATTCTCATCTTTTGCGGCAAGCATACGCTGTGCGATATAACCGCCTCCTCCTGGTTCAGCTCCTGGATACCAGGCACTCCACCATTGTACCGCCAGCGGAATTATGAGTAAAGTAATGAGGGTTTCTTTATTATCTAAGTCGGGGAGAATGTTGAGTTTGTTTGCAACATTCTGATGTTCAAACAAGGCTGTTATACCACCTACTTCTGGTAAATTCACGCAATAATAAGCTGCCCCAATCCCACCTGTCATTGCTACGAAGAAGAGAATAAAATCTGTATAAACAACTCCTTTAAAACCACCAACCGTACTAAAAATAACCGTTACCAGTCCTGCTATCCCTACAATGGCAAGGGGACTGAGACCAAGCATGATTTGACCAATTTTAATGGCGGCCAATGTTACGGCAGACATAGCCATCACATTAAATATGACACCCAGATATACTGCCCTGAATCCTCTTAAAAATTTTGCTGGTTTGCCACCATATCTCAGTTCATAAAATTCAATATCTGTTGCTACACCAGATTTACGCCATAATTTGGCATATATAAAGACCGTTAATAATCCAGTGATCAAAAAAGCCCACCATACCCAGTTTCCTGAAACACCTTGATTTCTAACAATATCAGTAACAAGATTAGGGGTGTCTGTAGAAAAAGTGGTAGCGACCATAGAAATACCTAAAAGCCACCAAGGCATCGTTCTTCCCGATAAAAAAAACTCGGTTGAACTTTTTCCCGATTTCTTTGAAACTAGAAAACCTATAGTTAGGGTGATTGCAAAAAATGTAAAAATTAAAATGTAATCAAGAGATGATAAACTAACCATAGGATATAATGGGTATTTGATGTTGTATTTATGCTAAAATATCTACAATTTGTCAAAGTCGAGTCAGATTAGCCTATTAATCTTAAATGGTCTTTGCTTTTACGAGGAAAAATTTTCTTTCAATTCAAAAAATAGAAATTAGATTTCTTTGAGATTGTAGTTTTAAGACTGGAGTTGATCAAAGCAAATGAATTGAAGTCTTTTTGAAAATAAAAAGTGAATAAATAATATTACTCAATGAAGTCTTGTATGGTCTATTGAATATAAAAAATTAGTGTATTTTCGCTAGGGTTTTGGACGAAGTTTTCTTAAGAAATTTAGACATTTAATTGAATGTTTAAATATTAGACAGTTAAACGATTACCAGAACAAATGAGTTTAAATATTAAATACTTCAACCCCTAATCATAAATTATTTTAATTATGAGTAATGATTTATTTGGCATTCTTTCTTCCAAAAAAGTTCTTGTTACTGGAGGAGCAGGTTTTATTGGCTCCAATCTATGTGAAGAGCTTTTAAAGCTGGGTAGTAAAGTAGTGTGTTTAGATAATTTTGCAACCGGACATAAAAAAAATATCTCCCATTTATTTGAGAATCCCAAATTTGAACTTATTGAAGGTGATATTAGAAACCCAGAAGATTGTAAAAAGGCGTGTGCTGAAGTAGATTTTGTGCTTCATGAAGCGGCCTTGGGTTCTGTGCCAAGATCTCTCAAAGATCCGGTTACAACAAATGACGTAAATGTTAGTGGTTTTTTAAATATGCTTGTAGCATCTAGGGACGCCGGTGTAAAAAGATTCGTGTATGCTGCAAGTTCATCTACTTATGGAGATTCTGAAGCTTTGCCTAAAGAAGAAGATAAGATAGGAAAGCCTTTATCGCCTTATGCCATAACCAAGTACGTGAATGAGCTTTATGCCGATATTTTTAAAAAGGCATATAATCTTGATACAGTAGGTCTTCGTTATTTTAATGTTTTTGGCCGAAAACAAGATCCAAATGGCGCTTATGCAGCAGTAATTCCAAAATTTGTTCTACAACTAATGGCGCATGAATCCTGTAATAAATGGAGATGGAACTTTCTCCAGAGATTTTACGTATATAGATAATGTGATTCAGATGAATCTATTGGCTATAACATCTACTAATCCAGACGCTCTCAATAATGTTTACAATACAGCATATGGAGAGCGCACAGACTTAAATGAATTGGTTGATCTTTTGAAAAAATACCTTTCTGACTATGACCCAGAAATTAAGAAGGTTGAAACAATTCATGGTTCTGAACGCAAAGGCGATATTCCACATTCACTTGCATCTGTAGAAAAAGCCAAGCGACTATTAAATTACAATCCCAAATTTGATATTCAAAAGGGATTGCAAGAAGCTGTTTCTTGGTATTGGGATAATTTAAAATCTAGCAATTAATATAGTCGTTAAGTCGGCATCTTCATTATTTAATAAAGAATGGAAAAAGGAAAAATAGTTATAATTGGTTTAGGATATGTAGGCCTGCCATTAGCTCGCTTATTTGCAACTAAATATTCAGTTATAGGATTTGATATAAATGAAAAAAGGATAGCCTCATTAAGATCTGGTACAGACACTACTTTAGAAGTATCAGATGAAGAATTAACAGCAGTTTTAAAAGATACAGCAAATTCTGAGACTGGATTGTACTGTACTTCAAATTTAGAAGATATAAAAGGCTGTGAATACTATGTTATAACTGTTCCTACCCCTGTAGATAAAAACCATCGTCCAGATCTCAACCCACTTTATAAGGCAAGTGAAACAGTAGGCAAAGTGATTGAAAAAGGTGCTATTGTAATTTATGAATCTACTGTGTATCCTGGTGTTACTGAAGAAGAATGCGTGCCAGTTCTAGAAAAGATAAGTGGCTTAACTTTTAATCAGGATTTTTATGCTGGTTACTCCCCAGAACGTATTAATCCAGGTGATAAGGAGCATACTGTTGAAAAGATATTGAAGGTGACCTCAGGATCAACACCTGAGATTGGTAAAAAAATCGATGCTTTATATGCTTCTGTAATTACTGCAGGGACTTATTTGGCTACTTCCATTAAAGTTGCTGAAGCAGCAAAAGTGATAGAGAATTCACAGAGGGATATAAATATAGCTTTTGTAAATGAGTTGGCTAAGATATTCAACCTTCTGGGAATAGATACAAATGAAGTTCTGGAAGCTGCAGGAACAAAATGGAATTTTCTACCATTTAAGCCAGGTCTTGTAGGTGGGCATTGTATAGGAGTAGATCCTTACTATTTGGCGCAAAAAGCACAAGAATATGGTTATCATCCTGAGATAATTCTTGCAGGTAGACGTATGAATGACAGTATGGGACAGTATGTTAGTGCTGAGATTGTGAAGCTTATGGTTCAAGAAGATATAAAAGTTAAAGGTTCTAATATTCTTGTATTAGGCATAACTTTTAAAGAAAATTGTCCAGATGTTCGTAATACAAGAGTAGTTGATGTAGTAAATAATTTGAAAAGTTACGGAACGAATATTACAGTCTTTGATCCTTGGGCTAAACCTGAAGAGGTTATGCACGAATATGGTATCGAAACATTACAACAGGTACCAAATGGGAAATATGATGCTGTGGTACTCGCCGTTTCACATAATGAATTCCTTACAATAGACCTAAGAAGTTATTTAGCAAATGGTGGTATTCTGTACGATGTTAAAGGCGTTTTAAAAGAGAAAGTAAATGGTAGGCTTTAAATTGATTTATTAAGCATTATAAAGAATATGAAATTCAAATTTAACGCACACAGTTTTGAGTCAAATTAAAAAAGGTGCTTTCTTAAATTATGTTAATATATTCCTTACAAATATTGTAGGACTAGTATTAACGCCATTTATAATAAAAAAGCTTGGAACAGGTGAATATGGACTTTACAATCTTATAGGGGCTTTCGTAGGCTATATCTCTGTTCTTGATTTTGGTTTAACCAATGCCGTTGTAAGATTTACAGCTAAGTATAGAGCGGAAGGTGACCGTAAAGGGGAAGAGAATTTTCTAGCGACTACCTTAATAATTTATTTGTTTATAGCTTTAATCATTTCCATTTTAGGAGTGATAGGCTATTATAATATGGAGGAACTTTTTGGTAAATCTTTGACAAATAATGAGATAGGAAGGGCTAAAATAATGTATGTCATACTTATATTTAATTTAGCCATATCATTACCAGGTGGTATTTTTGGAGCAATTTGCACAGGATATGAACATTTTGTTTATCCTAAATCTGTTCGAATTACAAGATATATAATTAGATCATTAATGGTGGTCGCAATTTTAATGTTTGGAGGTAAAGCTATTGCTTTGGTGGTTCTAGATACATTAATGGGTATAAGTGTGAAGTTTGCTACAGGAAGGTATGTATTTAAAAAATTAAAAATACGTATTAAATTGCACAAATTTGAGAGAGCTCAAGTAATGGAAATTTTCTCTTATTCCGTGTGGATATTTGTCTCAGTATTAGTAAGTCAATTACAGTGGAGAGCAGGACAAGTAGTTTTGGGAATTGTAACTAATACAACAGTTGTAGCCATATTTGCCGTAGGGGTAATGTTAGGTACTTATTATGGAGCATTCTCTACAGCAATATCTGGGGTGTTTTTACCTAGAGCAACCAAAATGTCAGTAAAAAAGGCGAGTGGAGAAGAGTTGACAAGTATGATGATTCGAATAGGAAGAATTTCATTTATAGTTCTTATGTATGTTCTTTGTGCATTTGCACTTTATGGAAGACAATTTGTTTCATTATGGGTTGGTGATACCTATCACGATGCTTACGCTATAGCCCTATTGATTATGTGTGCATATACCCTTCCATTGGTTCAAAATTTTGGTAACTCTATACTAGAGGCACAGAATAAAATGCGATTTAAGGCACTTTTATATTTAGGATTCGCTATTATGGGCACGGCTCTAGGGGCTTTCTTTGCTAAGTATTATGGAGGTGTTGGTATGATATGTGGTACAGTGATAGGGTGGATTATTGTTCAGGTAGTTATGAATTTTTATTATCATAGCGTCATTAAATTAAACGTGTTTCGCTTTCTGAAAGAGTTGTCTCATAAAATGGTTATTTGTACTCTAATAGTGTTGGCAATAGGATTTTTAATTAAAATGATACCTGGAGAAGGCTGGTTAAACTTTTTTATAAAGGGGTCTTTATATACTTTCATATACATTATCATAGTTTTTAATTTTGGAATGCTGAAATATGAAAAAAATATATTCCAAAAGGAAGTCATTACAGTATTGAAAAAATTTAAAGCTTGGAGGAATGGAATATCTTAAAGTAAATCAGTTATCATTTGAGAAGGAAGGGAAAAAAATAAAATATTCCTACGAGTTGAGTCAAGGTATAATGCCCTTTTTTAATATGGACAATTCTTTGTATGTAGAGTACGATAGATCAATAGATCAGACTCCATATAATATTGCTATTGTACCTTTCTTGGCCAATATAATGCCTATCTCCTGGTTTGTAGGCTTTGATGTTTTTGTTGAAGAATTGGATAGCATTTTTTATGAATCATTGTCTATTTTAAAAAAGGAATTTTCAAAGTTTCACCCTAAGAAGAATTTAAAAGGAACATTACATGTAGGTAAGCTTGTACCTAATAAATTAGATGGAAATCATACTGCTCAGCTTTTTAGTGGTGGCTTAGATTCTTATGATACCTTTACTCGTACTTTTAGCAAAAATCCATACTTGATTTCAATACTTGGTGCAGATGTGCCAATTTCGGATACAGATAAATGGGAGAAGTTCAAAAGGTTCAATTCTGAAGAGGATCTTGTGAATGAAGATAGACTTTTATATGTTGAATCTAATCTAAGGGATTTTTATACCTATAAGCTTGATTTACTAG